>JAFYWD010000107.1 GCA_017558205.1 Lachnospiraceae bacterium
ATGCTCCTGAAACTACAAAAAATATATGCGTTGAAATTTCACCCTGTCTAAGCAAATTTGTTTTAGCAAAAACTGTATGTTCTTTTAACATAGGACGAATTTCATTCCAACTATCATTTATTGCTGAAAACATATTTATCTTAACCTCCGTAAACTTCAAATTTTTCTAACTGTTCTACATATTGGAGTTAAATCATTGTACTTCTTGAAAGCTAAAATTACCTATAGACAACATAATAAAAATAAACGAAAGCAAAATATAAGTAAATGAGATGACTATATTAGGAATTATTGGCTCTAGCAAGTATTCAGAAATCTTCGTTATAAAAAAACATATTCCTGTTCCAACTGCGAGGGTAATTATCCTCTTTCTTAAGAGTATTGCAGTCAAAGTCATAACAGAAATGATAAACAGGTTTTTTGAGAAAAAGACAGACAAAATAGCATGCCAATTGCTTGGATAACCACCACCATTTATCCATGACGAGATAATAAACGGGATACCTACAGCCAATATAGAGACAATTAAAGAAATAATTCCATAGACAACCAACTTTGAAATAATGATATTCCTCCTAGCATAACCGTTCAAAAATTCCCCATACCATGTTCCCTTTGCATAGTTTTCTGCAAATATAATCACAGCAAGGAATGCAAGTTCCACATCAAGTGCAAGCGGAATATTACATCTATCGATAAACATAGTATCCCCTGTTTTGGGGATTGATGCTGATACAGCACTTTCCACGCATATTAAAAGTAGCAAGAAATATGTCTCTCGCCTCTTTATTAACTTATAAAAGTTTGCTTTTATCAATCTTTCCATAAACTATCAACCTATTCCAACAATCCTTTTATAGTACTCTTCAAAGTTTTCACCGGATTTGTGAAGTTTATCAGCGGTTATATTTCCAATAATCTGTCCGCTTTTCATTATTCCATAGCAAGTTGCTACTTCATTAAGTTCCCTAAGCAGATGGCTTGAAATAATAAAGGACACCCCCTGCTTATTTAAATCAAGTACTAACTCTCTGAACCACATAATCCCTTCAGGATCAAGTCCATTCAATGGCTCATCTAGGATCATAAGCTCAGGTTTTCCAAGAAGAGCTATTGCTATCCCAAGGCGCTGCTTCATTCCTAGTGAAAATGTTTTTACAGGTGCTCTTTTTAATACTGCATTCCCATGACATGTTAGGTCTACAGTTTCCAGCACCTCTCTTATTCTTTCATCACTTATCCCCATCCGTATGGCATAGATTTTCAGGTTATCCCATGCGGATAAATCCTCATCAATCGGCGGCTTCTCTATGATTCCACCAATTTTTGCTCTGCTGATATGCAACTTTTTCGGATTACTTTCGCCAAATAGCTCTATACTTCCACCGTTTGGAAGAACAATTCCGGCAATGCATTTTAAAAGAGTAGTCTTTCCAGCTCCATTCCTGCCAACAAGGCCGAAAATATCACCTCTGACCAACTGCATATTCAGTCCTTTGATGACCTCTTTACTCTTAGAACCTTTTCCGTACTGTTTTATAAGGTTTTCAATTATAATGATATTATCAGACATCTCTATTCTTCCCCTTTGTTACTGACTCAGTTCATATCCTTCCTTGAATAGATATGGTACATCAGGTAAAAACTCACAACGAGTATCATTAATGTCAATACACCTAGAATTCCTATCTTCATCCAATCCATAAGGTAAAAGTTTTTGGCATAAACATTGTAATGTACTATTCCTGTTTTTTTGTTTTCCGCAGACAGATTATGATTGGAAGAAACAATTATACAAATAACTTCTCTAACAACAAACGTCAACGCAATACACAACATCGCGGCTTTAATTTTATTACTTAAAAACACTGTACACGCGAATATGATAGCGGCCATTAACGAAAACGAAAAAACATGATAAAGAATTGCTTTCAAAATAAGTTCAGGCAATGGTAATGAAAACTCGTTCACTGCAACACCAAAGAATCTGATGTACCTGACTGTCTGGAGCGATTCACCCGAGGTTATACCAATTCCTCTCTTGAATAAAAACGCCCATTCTAGCGGAAATAGAAAAGCACGTATAATAAGGAGTGGAACACATAACAGATAGTAAGAAATAACCTTCGAAAAAAATACTTGTGCCCTGTTATATGCGATAAGAGTTTGAAATGAACTGTTTGTATTACTATCAGTAAGGAAGTGTATTGCTAAGATTGGAAGCCATATCCATGCGTACTCTAGGTAGTGCGGCATAGAAATAAAAAAATCAAGTCCATTTGCATTTTCAATAGCTAATTCAGCAAAAATACGCCCAAATAACCAAAAGTGCACGATATAAGCAAGATAGAATATGATATATGCAATTATGAAGCGCTTGTAAAAAGATTTTCTTAACATGAACAGCTCAGATTTAATAAGGTTAACCATCTATTACTCCTAATTTCATTTTTTAGTCATATATTAATTTCATAATGCCATTTTTGAAGTATTTATGCAAGCAATAGTCCGTAGAATTATGTATACTATGGATAGAATCATGTATATAAACGGTAGAATTATTGGCTCATCGAGATTTGACGATCTTGTTTTTCCGCATAAACGAGGCGTAGAATCGGGAGCGTATAAATATAGCTGAGAAAAAGATTTATACAGAGTCTTTTTTTATAAAGATTGCGGATGATGAAATAAAAAGTAGTAATGAGTTATAAAGCCCTTGGGAATGGTTCAAATAAAAGAAATGCATCCAATTATCCTCTTAGAATTATAAAATATTCCCGTACGAAATATCATTCCAAAGTGAAATTGGAGCATAACATAGATTATTATTAAGTAAAGCTCCAAATTTAAGTGATTTTTTTGGAGCTTTTTTTGAAATTCCTATTATAACATACAGATTTCAGTTTTTTTCTTTAAAATAATAATCAGTTCCCCAAAAAATTGGATACCTGCCAAGGAATTATAGATATAAGCTCCAAAAATGGGTAACAGAAAGCCGTAAAGACTATACTGTAACAAACTCCCAAAACGGACATCTAAAATATACTTCTTTTATAGGACGTCCCCCTTAATTCTTATATTTCTAATTATCAAATTAACTGCCATTCTTTGCTTTCTTTCACAAATTACTGACCACTTTTTCCACCAAAAACTATTTCGTGCAAATAAAAAAACACCGGAAACCTTAGATTTCCAATGCTTTCTCGGGTTGGGCTATTCAAAAAATAGTCAGCAGCTCGTACGGGAATCGAACCCGTGTTTCCGCCGTGAGAGGGCGGCGTCTTGACCTCTTGACCAACGAGCCATCTTTAAGACTTACTTATCATAAAACAATTCTCTAAAAAAAGCAAGTCTTTTATAAATATTTTTGTAACAGTTCAGCCATGACCAATCACTTTGCTGATTGGTCATGTGAGAAAATGTAAATACAAAGAAAGCAGCACCCAGCTCGCTGAAAGCGACTTTGAATCCGGGTGCTGCATGTAACAGGAAGCCAAAGGCTGAACTGTTACATATTTTTTATCTACTCGATCTCCAAATCATAAAATTGATTAATCCCTTCACAGGCAGTGATTCCCACCTGCATTTTTTCAGGAATATCCGGATGCTTGGCTATCATGATATGATCATTTACCTTAATTTGAAGCTCTCCCTTTAGAATTGTTACTTCCATTTGAATCATGCTTTTTTCTTCTATTGAAAATTCCATGGAATTTACCTTGGTTACTTCAATGGGCTCTTCTCCTTTTCCGGGAACGATATGCCATACATTGCAGCCATTTTCATAAGCTACAATTTCAAAGTGAAGGCCATACATCAGCCCTCCTTCCTCCAGTTCACGGCAATCATCTGTAATTACAAGTAAAGGGGCACCGAATTTATCAAAGGAGCAGGTAGCTTTTACTGTGGTTCCTACAGGATAGCTTTTCTTGGTAATCATACTGATATAATCGAAGTCTTTGATTTCTTCATTATAAGTATTTTCAATACATTGGTCTTTTTGAACAAACTGTTTACGTGATTTAGAGGCTGGTGATATTACATAGGAAAAACTTTCCTCCGACCAAAAACCTTTATGAAATACAAACCTTTCCTTCATTGCTTCCTCTTCCTTTTGAATTTATTATGATAGCACTTAACACCGTATGCTTTAACAGGACTGCCGTTGTTACACTACCAACACCTCCCGGAACAGGAGTGATGGCCTCCACAATAGGAGCTACCTTTTCGTAGTCCACATCTCCGCATAATTTTTCATCTATCACATGAATTCCTACATCAATAACTATCTGTCCCGGTCTTACATACTCGTCTGTGATCAGCTTCGGTACACCTGCTGCTGCCACAAGAATATCAGACTTCCTACATTCTTCCTTTAAATCCACCGTCTTCGTATGACAGATGGTAACTGTGGCATTTTCTGCCAGCATCATCATGGCAAGAGGCTTCCCTACCACCATGCTTCTTCCCACAATGGTAACTTTTTTTCCGGTAAGCGGAATCTGATAATATGCTAAAAGCTCCATCACAGCCTGAGGTGTACAGGGGGCATAGCCCAGACCGTCTGCTGCAAATAAATGGGCATCATTATCTGAGGTTAAGCAGTCAATATCCTTTTCCTGCTTTAATAATCCTTTGATTCTCTTCTCCTCTAGATGTCCGGGCAAGGGTCGAAACATCAACACACCATTTACACTTTCATCTTCATTCAATTGAGCAATACAAGACTCCAGCTCTGATTGTGATACATTTTCTGCCAATGCCTTCGTTTCTACCTCTGCTCCTACTGACTGAAATCGTTTATAAACGCCTGCCTCATAGGAAAGATCATCTTCTCTTTCTCCCACCCTGACAATAGCAAGCTTTGGTACCCTGCCTTTTTCCTTCAGTTCCCTAATCTTTTCTTCCAAATCTTTCAACATCGCTTTGGTAACAGGCATTCCTCTTAATTCTTTCATTTTTCTTCCTCTAATAACCTTTATTATCAGCTGACTTCCTTATACCAGCTGTTCTAATATTTTCTCATACACCTTTCTGCATCGACCCACACCATCTGCCACCAATTCCCTGGCTTCCTTATTCAGTTCTTCTGCCAGCTCCTTGTTTTGTAAGCTTCCGGTATTAATATAAATATTCATTACTGCACTTTCCATAGCTGTAGCAAGACAGGAGGCAGCTACTGCTACATCACTGATGGCCAGTCGGCTTCCCTTTTCCTCTAAGGCTTCCAAAATAGGAACCAAACCAGACAGCCTTCTTGTTAACTCCAAAGGTACCCTGGCAGCCTCCAGCGTAACCTTCTCCAGTACTTCTTCTCTTCCCGGCTCATCCTTGGGAATTTTATAGGCTTCTGCCAAGGGTGCAAAGGCTATGGCATCCTTTTCAATATAATTATAGATTTCCCACAAGTCACTGTTTAGCTGTTCCAGAATATTCTCTATCTCCTGCTGGTACTGAGCATATTTCTTTTTCCCGGTAGTCAGGTTTCCTACCATAGCACCTAAGGCCACTGCCAGTGAGCCTACCAGAGCCGCCGCTCCTCCTCCGCCGGGAACAGGATCCTTTCCTGCCAGGGCCGTTAAAAATTTTTCCATTTCCATGTTAATCGTCCTTCCTCCCACTTTAATCAGAAGCATAAATTGTCATGAAATTCCTACCTGATTTCGCACTTTTTCCTTATTTTATAAGTTGCCCGACAAATGGGTATTCTTACACCCATGATGATACGGGATTAAAAGCCCTCTCTGCAAAGTACCTTTGTACAATATATACAATTCATAAAGAGG
>JAFYWD010000108.1 GCA_017558205.1 Lachnospiraceae bacterium
CAATTTCCGTTTCGCCTGCTTTAGCACTTCTTTATCCTGATGCTTTAATATGAGACAAAAACGATATACATCGCTAATTTTACTAATACCGGCACTGGCTGGGCCTATGACAGACATTCGATTTTTAAAAGCAAATTCTCTTAATAGCTCTTTCATTTCATTTCCTGTTTGCAGCCCTGCCTCTTCCCTTTTATCAAAGATTTGAATCATCAACAAATTGGCACATGGTGGATATCCACCCAGACTTCGATATAACAGCTCCTCTTTATAGAAGCTTTCATAGTCCTGTGCTGCTGCCCACTGGATACTATAATGTTCCGGTTGATAGCTTTGAATTACTACTTCTCCAGGACGTTCTCCCCTTCCGGCACGTCCAGCTGCCTGGGTCAGTAATTGGAAAGTTCTCTCTCCAGCTCTATAATCATTTACCCCTAAGGATAAATCTGCTGCCAAAATACCCACTAGGGTAACTTTCGGAAAGTCATGCCCTTTTACAATCATCTGAGTCCCAATCAACACCTGGGCTTTTTCTTCCATAAAGTCGGATAAAATCTCTTCGTAACTATCCTTTGTTTTGGTAGTATCTCTATCCATACGCAAAATAGAAACATCTCCAAATAATTTACGAAAAGCTTCTTCTACCTTTTCTGTACCTGCTTTAAATCCTAAAACATATTTGGAGCCACACTTTGGACAAGCTGTTACATCAGGTTGCTCGTAACCACAATAGTGACATACCAATTTCCCATTACTATGCTTCGATAAGGATACATCACAATGAGGACACTTTATCACCAAACCACAACTGCGACAGGATAAAAATCCCGAATACCCTCTTCGATTCAAAAACAGCATAATTTGTTCTTTTTTTGCTAATCTGTCTCGAATCAGCTCCTGCAGGCGATCACTAAAAATCGTTCGATTGCCTTTTTTCATTTCTTCCCTTAAATCTTCAATATAAACCGTAGGTAATGTTCCACCAGTCAACCTTTCCTTTAAGGTAAAAAATCCATACTTTCCTTCCATGGCTTTATGATAACTTTCCATGGATGGTGTTGCACTTCCCAGTACCACACTGGCACCATGAAGTCTTGCCAACTCTTCCGCCACTTCCCTTGCATGGTACTTCGGCATACTCTCACTTTTGTATGTATTTTCATGTTCTTCATCTATAAGAATCAATCCAACATTTTCAAAAGGTGTAAAAAGAGCACTTCTTGGACCAATGATAATATCGATTTCTCCCTTTTTTGCTCTTTCACACTGATCGTATTTTTCTCCTGCAGACAAGGTCGAATTTAAGATAGATACACGTTCTCCAAATCTTTTCTGAAAACGCATCACAGTCTGGAAGGTAAGTGCAATTTCCGGAATCAGCATAATCACGGCTTTTCCCTCTGCTATTACCTTTTCAATCAAAGACATATAAACTTCTGTCTTACCACTACCAGTAATCCCATGAATCAAATAGGTTTTTCGAATTCCCTGTTCATATTCCTTCCATATATCATCTACTATTTTTTGCTGCCCTTGGCTTAATATCTTACTTTCACTTAATGCCTGTTGCTCTTTTAGTGGATTACGATAGGTTAGTTCGCTTACCTCTCCCACTAATTCCGCTTTTTTTAAACTATTTATGGTAGATGCTGAAATATGGAGTTTCTGTGTAAG
>JAFYWD010000109.1 GCA_017558205.1 Lachnospiraceae bacterium
ATATATATTAGTATTTGTTCCTATTACAGTTCCTGGATTTAATACGCTTCCACATCCAACTTCAACATTATCTCCTATCATTGCTCCGAATTTTTTTAACCCGGTTTCTATTATTTCTGTTCCATTTTTTACAATTATTAGCTTTTTATCTGATTTTACATTAGATGTTATTGAACCTGCTCCCATGTGGGCTTTATATCCTAATATAGAATCTCCTACATAATTATAGTGTGGTACTTGAACATTGTTAAATAATATTACATTTTTTAATTCTGTTGAATTTCCTACCACTGCTTCTTTTCCCACAATGGCATTTCCGCGGATAAAGGCACAATGTCTTACTTCCGCCTTTTCATCAATAATGGTTGGACCCTGAATATAGGCACTGGGAAAAACAGTGGCTGATTTTGGAATCCACACATCTTCTCCCACTTTATCAAACTTATCTTCCGGTAAGCTTTTACCCAATTCCATAATAAAGTCCTTGATTTTAGGAAGTACCTCCCAAGGATAGGTTGCATCCGCAAATAAATCTTTTGCAATGGTTTCCTCTAAGGTAAACATATTTTCAATTCTTATATTTTCCACATTCTCTCCTTTGTGCAAAACTGCACTCTTATCAACTTATGACTTTGCCTCTTCCTTTTTTTCACTGCCCTTTGCTTTTGTTTGATAAAACTGAGCCACATAACGGTATCTGGTCACCAAATCATCCTGACGCAATGCTTTCACCCCAAGGGTTCTTCTAGAAACAAAATCATCTAACTTTTTCATATATTCATCCGGGGTAATTTCACCATTGGAAACCAGCGTAAGTCCTTTTTCCCAGCTGGCTGTCAATTCCGGATTTAACAAAGGACGAATGGAATAAGCCACCACTTCATAAATCATTTCCCCTACCTGGGTAGGTGTCAAAATCTGTGTTTTTTTATTTAAGGATAAATATCCGTTTGCCACAAGCTTCTTTAAAATTTCTGCTCTGGTAGCACTGGTACCAATACCACTTCCTTTGATCTGGGCACGAAGCTCTTCGTCCTCAATCAACTGTCCCGCATTTTCCATTGCCAAAATTATACTTCCGGAATTATATCGTTTTGGAGGGGTTGTTTCCCCTGTTTTAATTTCCAAATTTTCAATATCGATTTCCTGTCCTTTTTTCAATGCTTTTAAACTTTCTAAAAAGGCAATATCAAATTTGGTTTCCTCTTCCGTTTCTTTCTCTTCTTGCTTTTTGTTCACCGGCGGTTTCCAAACAGCAAAATAGCCTTCCTCTGCTAGAACCTTAATCCCGGCAAAGAACTTTTCGTTTTCTGCCCTAACCACCAAGGTTACCTTCTGGTATACCGCAGCTGGATAGAAAATACTCAAAAATCTTCTTACAATTAACTCATATACCTTGGATGCCATAGGAGAAAGGGATGCCATATTATTCAATCCCTGTCCTGTTGGAATAATGGCATAATGATCTGTAATCTGCTTATCGTTCACATATCTTGTTTTCGATAAGGACTTGTATTTTCCTTCTTTCAGAATCTTATCCACCTCAGC
>JAFYWD010000110.1 GCA_017558205.1 Lachnospiraceae bacterium
GCTGCCTATGAGGATGCAGTAAAGGAAAGGTATCGTTTCTTTTCTTTTGGTGATGCTATGCTCATTTATTGACATTTTTTTGTGAATCAGTTATGATAGGTATAATTCTAAGGTAAAAGAATATGGTAATTTTGACAGATACGAGAGGGGAGAATTATGAGAGAGAGAAGAAGAGGGAATAGAACAGATTTGGATGCACAGCTAATACTTAAGAGGCTGGATAATTCCCGAATTCACGAGGTGTATGTTGAAGTCACAAATGTTTCTCCCACAGGAATCGGATTTATGTGTTCTGAGGATTTGGAAATGGGTTCCGTATATGCCGGGACATTAACTATTTGGACCAAGGAACAAATTCCTGTTTTCGTAGATATTGTTCGTTGTAGAGAAATGGACGGCAGATTTAATTACGGAGGTCTCTTTGTAGGAATGCCGGATTTATACAGTCGAAAGATTTCTGTATATCAGACCGTAGAAGAAACAAAAAGCAAATCATATGAATAAAACAAATTTAAGGAGGTATTTTATGAAAGGCTTTGCAATGAAAAAAATTGGTGAAACAGGCTGGGTAGAAAAAGAAAGACCGGCTTGCGGACCTTGTGATGCAATCTGTAAACCCATCGCATTGGCACCTTGTACATCTGATGTGCACACAGTATGGGCAGGAGCAATCGGCGAACGTTGCGACATGGTATTGGGGCATGAAGCAGTAGGTGAGGTTGTAGAAGTAGGAAGCGAAGTAAAAGACTTCAAACCCGGAGATAAAGTTTTAATTGCAGCTATTACTCCTGATTGGAATTCTTTAGAAGCTCAGGGTGGTTATGCAATGCATTCCGGCGGTATGCTTTCCGGTTGGAAATTCTCTAACTTTAAGGATGGTGTATTCGCGGAATATTTCCATGTAAATGATGCCGATGGTAACTTAGCTCATATGCCGGAAGGAATGGATATTGCAGCAGCTTGTATGTTAGCAGATATGGTTCCTACCGGTTTACACGGTGTTGAATTAGCTGATATCCAGTTTGGTGATACTGTAGCTGTAATCGGTATCGGACCTGTAGGTTTAATGGCTGTTGCAGGTGCTGCTATCCGTGGAGCATCTACAATTTATGCTGTAGGTTCCAGAAAGAACTGTGCAGATTTGGCATTAGAGTTTGGTGCAACAGAAATCATCAACTACAGAGAAGGTGATATTGTTGAGCAGATTATGGCTAAAACAAACGGTAAGGGTGTAGATAAGATCGTTATTGCAGGTGGAGATAATGATACTTTTGCTCAGGCTCTTCATATGTTAAAGCCCGGTGGAATTATCGGTAACGTTAACTATTTAGGAGAAGGTGACTATGTAAAAGTTCCCAGATTAGATTGGGGATGTGGTATGGGTCATAAACAGATTCGTGGTGGTTTAATGCCCGGTGGAAGATTACGTATGGAAAAGCTTGCTGATTTAGTTATGAGCGGACGTATTCATCCTGAAAAACTTATCACACACAGATTTACAGGTTTAGAAAATGTTGAGCCTGCATTAATGCTGATGAAAGATAAGCCAAGAGATTTGATTAAACCATTAATCATTCTTGAAGATTAATTAAGATATTCAGAAGATAGGAAAAGGCAGAGATATCATTCTCTGCCTTTTTTATCGTATAGGAAATTTCTTCCTATACGATAAAACACTCCGTGAGGATGCACACACCGAAGCAACGGAAAATGGTCGCTTTGCGACGCTTCGGCGGTGCAGAATACGCGTTTACGCGTATTCTTTCTTGTGGGTATTTTATTGAACGGATTCTTGTTACTCGGATAGAGAGGCAAGCTTTTCGTAAAAATCAGGAAAGCTGATAGCTACGCAGTCCCTATCAACAATAGTTGTTTCGCCCTTAGCTAAAAGTGATGCTATGGTAAAGCTCATGGCAATTCTGTGATCCTTATGAGTGGAAATCACAGCACCCTGCAAGGGATAACCGCCTTCAATAATCATACCATCATCAGTAGCCTCTATTTTGGCACCCATAGCTGCCAGGTTTTCTGTAATCAGCTGAATACGGTCACTTTCCTTTACCCGTAATTCGGAGGCATCACGAATAATGGTGGTTCCCTGAGCCATAGCAGCCATAATGGCGATAATAGGAATTTCATCGATTAAAGTAGGAATAATTTCGCCTTCAATTGTAGTGCCCTTTAATTCTGAATAAGATACCAGTAAATCGGCTGTTTTTTCACCGTTTTGATAACGTTCATTCTGTAAGGTGATGTTAGCACCCATTTTCAGGGCAACCTGTAAAATTCCATCCCTGGTGGGATTGATGCCTACATTTTTAAGTAAGACCTGAGAGCCGGGAACCAGTAAAGCTGCGGCAATAAAATAGGCGGCAGAGGAAATGTCGCCGGGTACCTGAATTTTTTGACCTGTAAGAAGGGGATTGGGCTGAATAGTAACAGTAGTATGTTGCGTGGTTAAATCAGCGCCAAAGGAACGAAGCATAAGCTCAGAGTGATTTCTGCTGATATAAGGTTCTGTTACAGAGGTGCAACCCTCAGCGTAGAGGCCGGCTAAAAGCAGGGCTGATTTTACCTGGGCTGAAGCAATGGGAGAATGATAATGAAATCCATGCAATTGACAACCCCGGATTTGTAAGGGAGCACAAT
Organism: Lachnospiraceae bacterium; assembly: GCA_017558205.1. Classification (GTDB taxonomy): domain Bacteria; phylum Bacillota; class Clostridia; order Lachnospirales; family Lachnospiraceae; genus SFDP01. The sequence goes on from JAFYWD010000110.1 coordinate 2,650, forward strand.
TATTGCCCTTCATGCTTGTGATAGAAGCTCCCATATTCTGCAGAGGCTCCATAATCCTTTTCATAGGGCGTTTTTGGATGGAGGAATCACCGGTTACTACGGAAGAAAAGCCCTGTCCGCTGAGGATTCCTGACATTAGGCGAAGAGTAGTACCGGAATTACCGCAATCTAAGATTTCGGAAGGAGGAAGAAGTCCATGAAGACCTTTACCGTGTACGGTAACAGTATTATTTTTATTTTCGATGGCTATTCCCATTTTTTCAAAACATGAGATTGTAGAAAGGCAGTCAGCCCCCTGCAAAAAATTTGTGATTTCTGTGGTTCCCTTTGCCAAAGAACCAAACATAACAGCCCGATGGGAGATGGATTTATCACCCGGGATTTCAATTTCTCCTCTAAGAGGTTGATGTAATTTTTGTAACATAAAAATCTCCTTTATGGCCAGTTTTTATAAATGAAAGGTATATTTCTTTTCTTTTAGTAAACGGGTAGCTGTTTCAAATTCTTCCTTCACATAAAATTCCATTCTTAGGGCACCCTCCTGATCCTCTCTATTATGAAGAATTCCCAGATTTTTAATGTTGATATCATTTTGTGACAGAAGATTGATAACATCTGCCAGGGCTCCCTTTTTATCAGGAATATCTATGGTTAAAACATATTGCTTAATAAAGGGTCCGCTTCTGGTATCAATAAAAGAATCCCTGTACTGTTGAGCTGTCTGAAAAAAATCATAAATATCATCAGCATCCCGAGAGAATAAAATATTACGTACACGGGTAAGATGTTCCATGTAACGATCAAGATAAGAAAGAATATATTCCCTGTTTTCTAAGGTGATTTGTTGCCATACCTGAGGGGAAGAGGAAGCAATTCTTGTAATATCCTTAAAGCCTCCGGCAGCCAGTGTTTTGAAGGTTTCATTTTCATCATCACTTTCCCGAATCATATTTACCAGGGAGGAAGCAATTAAATGAGGCAAATGACTGATGGCAGCTGTTGAGCTGTCATGATGATCTACCGTCAGTAAAAATGGCATGGCACCGGTTTGGGATATTAAATTACGAAAATCGTTAATTGCCGATTTTTCCACCTCCGGCTCGGGTGTAAAAATATAATAGGCATTTTCCAGTAAGCCGGAAGAGGAGTTTGGATAACCGTGACGTTCACTCCCTGCCATGGGATGCCCCCCAATAAAATGAGAGGATAGCCCCAGGTCTCGAATTGCCTGATGGATGGGAGTTTTTACGCTTCCTACATCAGTGATAATACATTTTGATATGACGCAGGAATGATAATCCCTTAATATTTGAGAGTTTACGGAAACCGGCGCACAAAGAAATAAATAGTCACAGATAAAAAAATCTTCGGAAAGAGTTGTGTGAATTTCATCTGCAATACCATCCTTTTGAGCCAGCTGAAGTGTGTTATCATTCAAGTCATAGACCTTAAGATAGCAGTGAGAGGTTCTTTCCTTAAATGCCTTGGCAATGGAACCTCCTATCAAGCCTAAGCCTATAAAACTAAGAGTAATTTGTGAGTCCATAAAAAAATCCTTTATCTAAAATTCTCTTCCGACTAACCCGGAGAAGGGACGAAGCTCCTTAGTTAAGGTAGCAAATTTATTAAAATTCAAAGACTGAGGACCGTCAGATAAAGCACAGACCGGATTATCGTGAACCTCAATCATTAAGCCATCGGCACCACAGGCTACCGCAGCCTTTGCCATGGAAGGAACATATTTATAAGAGCCGGTGGCATGAGAGGGATCGATAATTATCGGTAAATGAGTACGTGTTTTTAAAACAGGTACAACACTCAGATCTAAGGTGTTTCTTGTTGCAGTTTCAAAGGTACGTATACCTCTTTCGCAAAGAACAACCTTCGGGTTACCCTCGGCAATAATATATTCGGCAGCATTCAGCCATTCTTCCACGGTAGCACAAAGTCCCCGTTTTAAAAGTACAGGCATTCCTGATCTTCCGGCTTCTTTTAAAAGCATAAAATTCTGCATATTTCTGGCGCCAATCTGAATCATATCCACATATTTGGCGGCAGCCTCAATAGCTTCCAGACTGACTACCTCACAGATGGTGGCAAGACCGGTTTCTTTTGCAGCTTCCTGCATATACTGTAAACCTTCTGTTTCCAGACCCTGGAAGGAGTAGGGGGAGGTTCTCGGCTTGTAGGCACCTCCTCTTAAAAAAGTGGCACCGGCATCACGTACGGCATGGGCAATGGAAAGTAATTGTCCCTTGCTTTCAACGGCGCAGGGACCGGCCATAATGGTTAAATTATCAGGACCTATCACAGTATTACCTACCTGAATGGTGGTAGGCTCCGGATGAAATTTCTTATTGGCCAGCTTATAGCTTTCCGTTACGGGAACGATACGCTCCACATCCTTCATGCTGGTAAGATGATCAGGATTAATCAAATCCTTATTTCCTACAACACCCACAATGGTAAGCTCTTTACCGTGAGAAATATGTACCTCTAATCCTTTTCCCGTTACATAGGAGGAAACCTGCTTCAGACTTTCTTCGGCAGCATTTCTTTTCATAATAATAATCATAAGAGATTCTCCTTTATAAAATACTATTTTTAAGGGATTAATGGTAATCCTTTAGTGAATTCCTGTACATTATATTACTTTAAAGTGCGAAAGTCAAATGGGAAATCAGAGGAAGTTGATTAGTATAGTAACAGGAAACCGAAGGCTGAACTGTTATTATATTTTTCTTCCTAGGATAAAATGTTATAAAATATTGTATATTTTGTTAAATTGTTCTTGTAAATTGTGAAAAAATTTAGTAAAATGTACGCATGGGTAATTTGAACAATCTAATTGAATATACAATTAGACGTGAAAATTATCTAAAAACACGTATTGTGGAGGGAATTATATGAATATTTACACAACTGACAAAATTCGTAATGTAGTTTTACTGGGGCATGGGGGCGCAGGAAAGACCAGTTTAGTGGAAGCAATGGCTTATATTTCCGGTATTACATCCAGAATGGGAAAGGTTACCGATAAAAATACTCTCAGTGATTATGGTAAAGAAGAACAGAAGCGTCAGATTTCTATTTCAACCTCTGTTATTCCTATTGAATGGGAAGGATGCAAGATTAACGTACTGGATACTCCCGGTTACTTTGATTTTGTAGGAGAAGTAGAAGAAGCAGTATCTGCAGCAGATGCTGCGATTATCGTTGTTTCCGGTAAATCCGGGGTGGAAGTAGGAACCCAGAAGGCCTGGGAGCTTTGTGATAAGTATAAATTACCTCGCATGGTATTTGTTACTGAAATGGATATTGATAATGCTTCCTTCCGCCAGGTGGTAGAAGATATGACGGAAAGCTATGGTAAGAAAATGGCTCCCTTCCATCTTCCCATCCGTGAAAATGAAAAATTTGTGGGCTATGTAAATGTTATTACGGAAACAGGTAACAGATGGCAGGGAAAAGACGTAGTGGAATGTGAGGTTCCTGAATACAATAAGGCCAACCTACAGATTTGTAAGGATACCTTAATGGAAGCTGTTGCCGAGACTAGTGAAGAATTTATGGAACGTTATTTTGGAGGAGAAACCTTCTCTGAAGCTGAAATTCGTTCAGCCTTAAGAAATAATGTTATGGATGGTTCCGTAGTGCCGATGACCATGGGATCTAATATTCTTTGTCAGGGTATTTATACCTTACTGGATGATATTGTTAAATACTTCCCTAGTCCTGAAAATAAAACATGTAAGGGTATTTCCTTAAAGACTAATGAAATTTATGATGCCGATTATGATTTTGCCAAGGCGAAATCTGCTTATATCTGGAAAACCATCGTAGATCCTTTTATCGGAAAATATTCTTTAATTAAGGTTTGCTCCGGTGTATTAAAGACAGATGACATGATTTATAACCAGGCAAAGGATGTAGAAGAAAAGATCAGTAAGCTGTATGTAATGCAGGGCGGCAAGGCAATTGAGGTAAAGGAGCTTCATGCCGGTGATATCGGAGCCATTGCCAAGCTTACGGCAGCAAGAACAGGGGATTCTCTTTCTACAAAAGCCAATACTATCCAGTTTGGTAAGACTGAAATTTCCACTCCTTATACCTACAAGAGATATAAGGCTGTAAATAAAGGTGATATTGATAAGATTTCCCAGTCCTTACAGAAGATGATGCATGAGGATCTTACCTTAAAGGCAGTAAATGATGGAGATAATAAACAGACATTGCTTTACGGTATGGGTGATCAGCATCTTGATGTAGTTGTAAGCCGTTTATTAAATGAATATAAGGTAGAAATCGAATTAAGCGAACCTAAGGTAGCTTATCGTGAAACTATCCGTAAAAAATCCGATGTGGAATATAAGTATAAAAAGCAGTCCGGTGGTCATGGTCAGTACGGTCACGTAAAAATGACCTTTGAGCCCTCCGGTGACGTGGAAACACCTTACGTATTTGAACAGATTGTAGTTGGTGGTGCAGTTCCCAAGAACTACTTCCCCGCAGTAGAAAAGGGATTACAGGATTCTATGGGAAAAGGGCCTTTGGCAGCTTATCCTGTAGTGGGAGTGAAAGCAGTTCTTTATGATGGATCCTACCATCCGGTAGACTCTTCAGAAATGGCCTTTAAGATGGCTACTATCCAGGCCTTTAAAAAAGGCTTCATGGAAGCAACTCCCGTATTATTAGAGCCTATTTACTCCTTAAAGGTTACAGCACCGGATGCTTATACCGGAGATATTATGGGAGATTTAAATAAACGCAGGGGCCGTGTACTGGGTATGACACCTGTTGCCGGCGGTAAACAGATTATTGAGGCAGATATCCCTATGTCCAGCTTATATGGATATTGCACAGATTTAAGATCCATGACGGGAGGTCGAGGAGATTATTCTTACACCTTTGCCCGTTATGAACAGGCACCAAGTGATATTCAGGCAAAAGAAGTAGCAGCAAGAGCAGCTCAGGTGGCTGAGGGTAGCGATGAGGTTTAATGATCAACTTTAGAGAAAAGCGTCATCATTTAGATAACAGAAAGTCTTAGGCTGAATGGTTTCGGATATCAAATATAACAGATTCCCCCTTCCTTGACGGAAGGGGGAGTTTTTGTTATGGTAAAGGAAATTAAATAGGAATAATTACTAAATCAGAAAGGATGCTATGATTATGAGTAATATAACTTTTGAAATTATGGCTGAATATCAGGATAAAATACATCATATTAAGTGCGAGGAGGAGGTAAACCTTTTACAGGTTTTAAGGGCAAATAATATCTATGTTCCTGCCCTGTGTAACGGCTATGGCTCCTGCGGAAAATGTAAAGTTAAGCTTTCAAAATCCAGTCCCATATCGGAGGCAGATAAGAAAGCATTTACAGAGGAAGAGCGGCAAAGAGGCTATCGCCTGGCATGTAAGGCTACCATTTCTGAGGATACCTATGTACGAATTTTGGCAGAAGAAGAAAAGATGACGGTAGAAGCTTCCGGCGCAGGAGTAAAAAAAGAGGAAGGAAAGCGGGAGTTCAGGAATGAGGAATTATTTCTTGCAGTAGATATCGGAACCACTACCCTTGCCATGGCACTGGTTGGCTATCAATCAAAGGAAATCTATGATATTCATACGGGAATTAATCATCAAAGAGCCTTTGGTGCTGATGTCATCAACAGAATAGCTGCGGCTAATCGTGGGAAGCTGGAGGAGTTGAAGGAGCTGATTGAGGAGGATCTTTGGAAGGGAATTGAAAAGCTTGTACTGCCTTATCCTGAATATTGTGAGAGATTAAAGAAGGTGGTAATAGCAGGAAATACTACCATGATGCATTTGTTGATGGGCTTTTCCTGTGAAACTCTGGGTGCCCATCCCTTTCAAAGTGAGCATTTGAGTGTGTGGAATGGGAAGCTGCAGCAGGCACTGACAAGTATTTCCTTGGAGAAGTATGGAATAGAACATGTAAATCTGATGCTGTTTCCCGGTATTTCTGCTTTTGTGGGAGGGGATATTGTGGCAGGACTGCAAATGTGTCCTTCCTTTGAGACAGAAGAATTAAGCTTTTTATTGGATCTTGGTACCAACGGAGAAATGGTAATAGGAACAAAGAAGAAAATGTATTGTACCTCAGCGGCAGCAGGTCCTGCTTTTGAAGGGGGAAATATTACCTGTGGTACGGGCAGTATTCCGGGAGCTATTTGTAAAGTGAAAATACAAAATCGTAAAGCCATAGTAAAAACTATCGGAGAAAAGCAAAATGTCCGGGGAATCTGCGGTACCGGTATTGTATCTGCTATAGCAGAGCTGAAAAAAAGTAAGCTGATGAATCAGGAGGGCACCCTGCAATTTCCCTACAGCCGTCAGGGCTATCCTCTATGGAATCAGCAGGGAGAGGAAAAAATATGTCTGTACCAGAAGGATATCAGGCAGTTTCAGATGGCAAAGGCAGCCATTCGTACAGGAGTAGAACAGCTGATACAATATTATGGCTGTCAGGTAGAGGATATTAAAAAGGTTTATCTGGCAGGCGGCTTTGGTACACGGCTTTCCGTGGAGGATGCCATTGAAACAGGAATCCTTCCAAAAGAATTTACCGGAAAGGTAGAGGCCCTTGGTAACGGTGCCCTTTATGGTGCCATTGCTTATGAACTAAGAGAAGATGAGATAGATTGGGAGAAGTATTGTGCCGGAATCGAAAATATTCCTTTGGCTCAGTCAGAGGGCTTCCAGGAAAAATATTTAGAGTATATGAATTTTGCCTAAAAGAAGGATAAGACAGTAAGAATGAAAATGACACGAACCGAATTTTTGTGGAAATTTACAGAGACCTTTAATGAACAGCAGCTGGAAGCCATTCAGACCATTGAGGGGCCGGTGCTGTTATTGGCAGTACCGGGCAGTGGTAAAACCACAGTACTGATTCATCGCCTGGGATACATGATTCTTTGTGAAGAGATTCCTGTGGAAAGAATTTTGACCGTTACCTATACGGTAGCAGCCACCAGAGATATGGAGGAACGATTTCAGACAGTGTTTGGCAGTTACTGCGACAGGCTGCCGGAATTTCGTACTATTAACGGAATTTGTGCCAAGATTATTTCGGAATATGGCAACAGAATTGGCAAACAGCCCTTTGAATTGATTACGGAAGAAAAGAGACTGGGACGCATTTTGGCAGAAATTTTGAAAAATAACGGTACTGCTTTTCCTACGGAGGGAGATATACGCAGTGCCAAAACCCTTATCACTTATTGTAAAAATATGATGCTAAGCATGGAAGAAATAGAGAAGCTGGGAAAAAGTGAGGGAGTGGCACTGAAGCCTGTTTTTGAACAATATAACGCTTACTTACGAAGCAATAGGTTGATGGATTATGATGATCAGATGATTTATGCTTATCGTATGTTAAAACAAGACGGTGGGTTGTTACAGGCATACCGTGACAGATATCCCTATCTTTGTGTGGATGAGGCTCAGGATACCTCAAAAATCCAGCATGAGATCATCGGCCTCTTAGCAGGACAAAACGGAAATCTGTTTATGGTGGGAGATGAGGATCAAAGTATCTATGGCTTTCGGGCTGCCTACCCGGAAGCCTTGCTTCATTTTGAAAAAAATCATGAAAAGGCAAATGTTCTGGTAATGAATAAAAATTATCGTTCCAATGCAGTCATTGTAGAGGCGGCAGACAGGCTGATTCAAAGAAATAAGCTTCGCCATGAAAAGATCATGACAGCCTCCCGGGAAAGAGGAGAGGAAATTCTATATCCGGAGGTTAATACCAGAGCTAACCAGTATGCTTATTTATTAAGGGTGGCAGAAAGCTGCCAAACCCAGACGGCAGTGTTATATCGGGATAACGAAAGTGTACTGCCTTTAATAGACAGGCTGGAGAGAAATCAGCTGCCCTATCGGATGAAAAGTGTGGATATGAATTTTTTTACCCATCCTGTTGTGAATGATATTAAAAATATCCTGTTATTTGCCCTAAATCCCTTTGATACCCAGCTTTTTCTTCAAATTTATTATAAATGTAAAACCTATTTAAAGAAGAATCAGGCAGAGCTGCTTTGCAGAATTAGTGAAGAAAAAGAGATTCCGCTTCTGGAGGCAGTAGATTATCTGGAGAGTATCAGTGGCATGGTAAGGGGAAAATGTAAAAGTCTACAGACCAATCTTAGAAAAATGATAAAGGAGGATCCGGGGAAAGCCCTTTTTCGAATAGAAGCACCACTGGGCTATGGAGAATATATGGAGAGAAACGGAATGGATCAGAACAAGCTGTTTATTCTAAAGATGCTGGCCGTAAATGAAGGCTCCGTCCATGGATTTTTACAACGTCTTACTTATTTGAACGATTATTTGAAGGAAAAGAAATCTTACGGCAAAGAGCCCTTCATTCTTTCTACCATTCACTCCTCCAAAGGACTGGAATATGAGCAGGTATACTTACTGGATGTCTGTGACGGAGTATTTCCTGCAACCCAGGGAAAAAACAGCCCTATAACAAGAGAGGAAGCACAAAGACAGCGGGAGGAGGAACGCAGGTTATTTTATGTGGGAATTACCAGAGCCAGGGAACAGCTTCATATCTTTCGGATCAAAAATGAAAGCTCCTGTTTTTTAAAGGAGCTGATGGAAGAGGAGAAGACGAAGGAAGAAAAGCCAAAGGCTTATGTGAAGAAGAGAAAAATATAAAATTTATTCTGTCAAGAAAAAACACTTGACACTTTCTTCTTTTTCATGTACTATGGCTAGGGTGTCAATAAAACATGGGAAGAAATGGGACTATGTAATATGGAAAAAATCGTAGAAAAGAACTTATTATATGATTTTTATGGAGAGCTTCTTACAGGTCGCCAACGAGAAATCTATGAGAATGCAGTATTTGAGGATATGTCACCCAGTGAAATTGCACAGGAATACGGAATTACCCGTCAGGGGGTTCATGATTTGATTAAAAGATGTGATAAGCTGTTGTCAGGCTATGAGGAAAAGCTTAAGCTGGTAGAAAGATTTCTTCGGATGAAGGAGAAAGCTGAGAAAATCCAACAAATCACGGGAGAGCCTGAGGTAAAGGAACTGATACAGCAGATTCTGGAAGAATTATAAAGGATAATGAGGAAAAAGATTAAATGGCATTTGAAAGTTTAACAGACAAACTACAAAATGTTTTTAAGAATTTAAGAAGTAAAGGCCGTCTTACGGAGGCTGATGTAAAGCAGGCGTTGCGAGAGGTTAAAATGGCGTTGCTGGAAGCTGACGTTAACTTTAAGGTAGTAAAGCAATTTGTTAAGTCAGTGGAAGAAAGAGCCATAGGCTCTGATATAATGAATGGTCTGAATCCGGGGCAGATGGTAATCAAGATTGTTCATGAGGAAATGATCAGCCTGATGGGCTCAGAAACCACAGAGATTACTTTTCAGCCGGGAAAAGCCATTACTGTAATTATGATGTGTGGTCTTCAGGGTGCCGGTAAGACAACCACTACGGCAAAGATTGCAGGAAAGCTGATTAAGAAAGGGAAAAAGCCCTTATTGGTTGCCTGTGACGTTTACCGTCCGGCAGCAATTAAACAGTTGCAGGTAAATGGTGAGAAGCAGGGAGTGGAGGTGTTCTCCATAGGAGACAGTCACAGTCCCGTAAATATTGCCAAGGCAGCCATGGAACATGCTGCCAAGCATGGACATAATGTGGTAATTCTGGATACGGCCGGTCGTCTTCATGTAGATGAAGAAATGATGCAGGAATTAGAAGATATTAAGAAGGAAGTTACTGTTCATCAGACCCTGCTGGTGGTGGATGCCATGACAGGTCAGGATGCAGTGAATGTGGCTGGTGAGTTTCATTCCAGACTGGAAATTTCAGGAGTGGTACTCACCAAAATGGATGGTGACGCCCGAGGTGGTGCTGCACTTTCCGTAAAATCGGTAACAGGAATCCCGATATTATATGTAGGTATGGGAGAAAAGCTTTCCGATTTAGAACAGTTTTATCCTGACCGTATGGCAGGCAGGATTTTGGGAATGGGAGACGTACTGTCTCTGATAGATAAGGCCCAGGAAAATGTTACCATTGATGTTGAAAAGAGTAAGGATATGACAAAGCGAATGAAAAAAGGAAAATTCGACTTTGAAGATTATCTGGAAAGTATGAAACAGATGCGTAACATGGGTGGTTTAAGCAGTATTTTGGGAATGATGCCCGGATTAGGGAATAAAATGGCTGAAATTGAATCTATGGTAGATGAAAAGCAGCTGGCCAGAATGGAAGCTATTGTGCTTTCCATGACACCGGCAGAAAGAACTAATCCAAAGCTGTTGAATCCCAGCCGTAAGCATAGAATAGCAAAAGGAGCCGGAGTTGATATTGCAGTAGTGAATCGCTTTATTAAGCAGTTTGAACAAAGTCAGAAGATGATGAAGCAGATGTCCGGTATGATGGGTGGTAAAAGAGGAAAATTCCGTTTTCCTTTTTAAATAAAATAAGAATAGAAATAAAACAACAAAAGAGGCATGGCCTCCCAAGTAAGAAAGGAGTCATTTAAAATGGCAGTTAAGATCAGATTAAGAAGAATGGGATACAAGAAACATCCAATGTACAGAATCGTAGTAGCAGATTCCAGAGTAGCAAGAGACGGAAAATGCATCGATGAAATCGGAACCTACAATCCTAACGTAGAACCTAGTGAAATCAAAGTAAACGAAGAGTTAGCAAAAAAATGGTTAGCTAATGGTGCACAGCCTACAGAAACTGTAGCAAAAATCCTCAAAATCGCTGGTATTGAAAAATAAAACATTTTGACATATAACGCTTTTGGAGGTGGAACATGAAAGAATTAGTAGAAGTTATTGCAAAAGCACTTGTAGACCATCCCGAAGAGGTTGTTGTAACCGAAAAAACGGAAGGTAGAAATACCAAAGTAGAACTTCATGTTGCCCCCGGTGATATGGGTAAAGTTATTGGGAAACAGGGACGTATTGCGAAAGCTATCCGAACGGTAGTTAAGGCAGCTTCTGTTGGAGATAAAACCAAAGTAGATGTAGATATCATCTAATGATTTTAGATTGTCACTAAAAATATGCGGATTGAGTTTTTATCAAAAGCGTATCTTTGGTGGCAATTTTTTATGTCTTAATCAAGTTTTCATCCAAAAGGAGGAGTGGTATATGGAAGAAAGATTTCAGGTGGGAGTAATTACTTCCACTCATGGTATTCGAGGAGAGGTAAAGGTATTTCCCACTACAGATGATGTAAAAAGATTTAAAAAGGGAATTTCCCTGATTTTAGATACGGGGAAGGAAGAAAAGGAACTTATAGTAGAAAGTGTAAAATTTTTTAAACAGTTTGCTATTCTAAAGTTTCAGGGAATTGATAATATTAATGACATTGAAAAATATAAATCCAAATCCCTGTATGTAACCAGAGAAAATGCAGTAAGATTGAAAAAAGATGAATATTTTATTGCGGATCTGATAGGGAGTAAGGTCTGGGAGGATAACGGAAGTTACCTGGGAGAATTACAGGATGTAATGGAAACAGGTGCCAATGACGTATATGTTATCTTGCAGGAAAATGAAAAAGAAATCTTATTACCTGCTATTAAGGAGTGTATCTTAGAGATAGACATTGAAGAAAAGAAAATGGTAGTACATGTCATGGAAGGACTTCGTGATTAATCGGGAGGGAGAGTATGAATTTTCATATTTTAACCTTGTTTCCTGAAATGGTGGAGCAGGGATTAAATACCAGTATTATCGGAAGAGCCTGTGAAAAAGGAACTCTGTCAATTTCAGCCGTTAATATCAGGGATTATACCTTGGACAAGCATAAAAAGGTAGATGATTATCCGTATGGAGGAGGGGCAGGAATGCTGATGCAGGCTCAGCCTGTCTATGATGCCTACCTTTATGTAATGGAGAAGCTGAAAACAAAACAGCGCCCCAGAGTTATTTACGTAACTCCCCAGGGAAAGGTTTTTAATCAGTCTATGGCAAGGGAAATGGCTTTGGAGCAGGATTTGATTTTTCTTTGTGGTCATTATGAGGGAATAGATGAAAGAGTTTTGGAGGAGATTGTAACAGACTATGTTTCCATCGGTGATTATGTTCTTACCGGAGGGGAATTGGCAGCTATGGTTATGATCGATTCTATTTCCAGGATGGTACCCGGGGTACTCAGCAATAAGGAGTCCGGAGAAACAGAGTCCTTTTCTTCCGACCTTTTGGAGCATCCTCATTATACAAGACCTGAGGAATGGCGTGGGAAGAAGGTTCCGGAGGTACTGCTCAGTGGTCATCATAAAAATATAGAAAAATGGAGATTAGAACAATCCATTGAACGAACCAAAAGCAGAAGGCCGGATTTATACCAAAAATACTTGTCAAATCAATAAAAATATGTTATTATACCAAAGTTGTAATCAATCGATGGTCCTCTGTTGCAAAGGCATTAAGAACATCCGGAGAAAAGGAGAATAAGAATGAACGAAATTATCAGAAGTATTGAAGCTGAACAGTTAAAAGCTGAAGTAACAGAATTTGCAGTAGGAGATACTGTAAAGGTTTACGGTAAAATCAAAGAAGGAAACCGTGAAAGAATTCAGGTTTTTGAAGGTGTTGTTTTAAAAAGACAGGGTGGAAGCAACCGTGAGACCTTCACTGTAAGAAAGTTATCTAACGGAGTAGGTGTTGAAAAGACATGGCCTTTACACTCCCCTAACGTAGAGAAAATCGAAGTAGTAAGAAGAGGTAAAGTAAGAAGAGCTAAATTGAACTACTTAAGAGGACGTGTAGGAAAACGTGCTAAAGTAAAAGAGTTAATGAGATAATCATTCTTAGGCAGGCTGTTACAAATAGAGTAACAGCCTGTTTCTTTTTTGTTTCCGACATGATATACTAAGATGTCATACTAATTATGGTATTTGGTCAGTAATAAGCGATTAAGGATTATTACAGTTTTTTAAAATACTAAGGTTGGAAGGTGCCAATGAGAAGAAGAAAAGGATTAAGTTTTTCTTCCAAAAGAAGAAATATGAACTCTCATATTATGAAGGAGCTGGGAAGCTGGAGTACCCATATTTTATGTGCTGTTTTCTTTGCAGTGGTAGTGGTCTATTTTTTTGGAATGAGGATTAGTGTAATAGGGGTATCCATGGAAAATACACTTTTTAGCGGTCAGCAGATTTTGGTCAGCAGATTATCCTATTTGTTAACAGGACCGGAGGAAGGAGATATTGTAGTTTTCCGTCATAGAGGAAATAAGAATACCCATTCTTACGTAAAACGGGTAGTTGCACTGCCGGGGGATGAGGTGCATATTAAGGATGGGAAGCTATATGTAAATAACAATATTGTAGATTATGGCTATGATAAGATTATGGATCCGGGAATTGCAGAAACAGCAATAATCTTAGAGAATGATGAATATTTTGTTATGGGTGATAATTGTAATAATAGTGAAGACAGCAGGTCAGGAAATATTGGGCCTGTAACAAAGGATATGATTGAGGGGAGAGCCTGGTTCCAATTGGGAAGCGCATCCTCCTTCATAGGTTTTATAAAATAAAAGGTTGGTGGAAAATGAATTATCAATGGTATCCGGGTCATATGACCAAGGCAAAAAGAATGATGCAGGAGGATATAAAGCTTATTGATTTATTAATAGAGCTGGTAGATGCAAGAATTCCTTTAAGCAGCAGAAATCCTGATATTGATAAGCTGGGAGCACAAAAGGGAAGAATGGTTCTTTTGAATAAATCTGATTTAGCTGATCCTAAGGCGAATAAGCGTTGGATAGAGTATTTTCAGTCTATGAATATTACAGTAATTGAAATAAATTCTAAAACAGGCAGTGGAATGAAAGCAATACAGAATGCAGTCAATGAGGCCTGTAAGGAAAAAAAGGAAAGGGATAAGAAGAGAGGCATATTAAATCGTCCCATTCGTGCTATGGTGGTAGGGATTCCCAATGTGGGAAAATCTACCTTTATCAATTCTTATGCAGGTAAGGCATGTACAAAAACGGGAAATAAGCCGGGAGTTACCAAAGGTAAGCAATGGATTCGTTTAGGAAAAGGTCTGGAGCTTTTGGATACCCCGGGGATTTTATGGCCTAAATTTGAGGATCAGGCAGTAGGGATGAAGCTGGCCTTTATAGGCTCCATAAATGATGAAATCTTATTGGAGGATGAGCTGGCAATTGATCTGATTAAGTTTCTAAGGAACGCTTATCCCGGATGTATAGAGAAGCGTTTTGAGACAGAGGAAAGAGAGAATCCTTTGGAAACCCTGGAATTAATTGCTAAAGTCAGAGGATGCTTTAAAAAGGGCAATGAAATAGATTTGGAAAAAGCTGCCTCTATTTTAATGGATGAATTTAGAGCAGGAAAACTAGGAAGAATGACACTGGAGCTTCCGGAATAGAGAAAAGGGGATATTATGAAAAATATTTTAAAAGAAGTATTAAGTACCAGTTTATATTTATTAGTTGTTTTATTGATTACTTTTTTAGTAGTTCGTTATGTAGGACAGAGGACTGAGGTAGTAGGAAGCTCTATGGAGAATACTCTTCAGGATGGAGATAATCTTTTGGTAGATAAAATTTCTTATCGTTTTAAGGATCCTGAGAGATTTGACATTATCGTTTTTCCTTATCAACATGAAAAGGAAACTTATTATATTAAAAGAATTATAGGAATGCCGGGGGAAACCATTCAAATTGACAGCGAAGGAAATATTTCGGTGGATGGTCAGATTTTAGAGGAGTATTACGGCAAAGATATCATTCTTGATCCGGGTAGGGCGATCTCTGAGATAGAATTATCTGAGGATGAATATTTTGTATTGGGAGATAACAGAAATAACAGTACAGACAGCAGGGCTGAAAGTGTAGGAAATATTCATAGAGATGATATTTTGGGAAAAGCATTTATCCGTATTTGGCCACTTAGCAAACTGGAGCTTTTAAAGCATCAATAAAGAGATAACGGACCGGTGAACATGGAAGAAAAAATTTCAGTAATTCAACACAAATTCAGTGAAGCAAAAACAGATCTTCTTAAAGAACTAATTCTCCAATATGAAAAGGATGAACGCTTAGGAGTAAAAAAAGAAATTGAAAAAGCTTATAAAAGAATAGAAAAGCTGGAGGAAGAAAGGAAGCGAACCCGGCTGTTATGGTCTTATGAAAGAGAGTATTCCTCCTATTCTTCTATTTGTGGAATTGATGAGGTGGGAAGAGGACCTTTAGCAGGACCGGTTGTGGCAGGTGCAGTGATTCTTCCCAAGGATTGTGATATTTTATACATTAATGATTCTAAAAAGCTGTCAGAAAAAAAGAGGGAAGAATTATATGAGGAAATCATGGAAAAGGCAGTTGCAGTAGGGATAGGCTATGCTTCCCCGGAAAGAATTGATGAAATTAATATTTTGCAGGCTACCTATGAAGCTATGAGAGAAGCTATCAATAATTTATCTGTTGCACCCGATATATTATTAAATGATGCGGTGACAATCCCTAAGATTGAGTGCAGGCAGATTCCTATTATTAAGGGAGATGCCAAAAGTATTTCCATAGGAGCAGCCAGCATCATAGCAAAGGTAACAAGAGATCGTTTGATGACAGAGTATGATAAAGTTTTTCCGGAATATGGGTTTGCATCAAATAAGGGGTATGGTGCCGTAGCACATATAGAGGCGTTGAAAAAATACGGACCGACTCCCATACATAGAAGGAGCTTTATCAAAAATTTTTAGAGATGGTTGAATTCTATGGCTATTGATTTATTACAATCTATTATTCCAAGAGGAAAGCAGGTTGCTTTAAATAATGAGACAGGTCGGGAAGCAGAGATTTCCGGCAGGGAAGCAGTTATAAAGCAGACTGTGGCGGGTAACCAACAGATTATGCGTGCAGTAAGGGCGTTGCAGGCGGGACAGACCCTTCAGGGAGAGATTTTATCTGTAAAAGGAGATCAGGTTCAGCTGGAGATTCTAAAGCAGGTAATTATAGAAGCCAGATTATCAGGTGCTTTAAATCTGATACCGGGAACTAATATGACCTTTCAGGTAAAGGGGAATCAGGGAGGTAACTTATCCCTGGTACCTTTATTTACCAATGTATCGGCAGATCCTAATGTATTAAAGGCATTGGATATGGCGGGAATTACTATAAATGACAGGACTACTGCCATGGTAGAAAATATGATGGAAAAGGGAATGCCGGTGGGGAAGCAGGCTTTATTAGATATGTATCGTGAGCTGGTTTCCCATAAGGAGGCGCCGGTTTCAGATATTGTCTCCCTAAAGCAGATGGGGATAGCGGTAACAAAGGATAGTTTGGAGCAATTTGCAGTATATAAAAACAATCAGCATTTTCTGACAGAAGGCTTTTCTCAAATAGGCAAGGAACTAAGTAATCAGTTAAATCAGTGGATTGCAGAAGGATTAAATGAGAAGGCAGCCAATTTTCTTAAAGGCCTTGGAGAAATTTTTAGGACAGAAGAAGGAAAGAGTAGTTTAGGTATTCCGCTTTTGCAGGAGGAAGCTACATTGCCAAAGGAATCTTCTGTTATGCAGATGAAAGAAAATGAAGCGGTAGTATTAGGAAATAAAACGGTGGAAGAGAACTTGTATCTGGAGAAAAAAGTGATACTGTCTGAGGCCGGGGAAGGAGAAAAAGAGGTAGCGGTGAAAAGGCCGGAAACCTTGGAGGATCTAGCGGAAATGGTTAAGAATCTTCGTTCTCCGAAAAGACTTGTGGGTATTTTCGAAAAACTTTGGAAAAGAGAAATAAGTCAGCACTGGCTACTGAAGCCTGAGCAGGTGGCAGAAAAAGAAAATATCAGTCGCTTATATGAGAAACTGGAAGGGCAAATGAAGCAGTTGGATAAGATTTTGGAGGAACATCTTCCACCACAGTCGCAGGTGGCCAAAACTGTACACAATACAGCTGCGAATCTTGAGTTTATGCAGCAGTTAAATCAGATGCATGCCTATATCCAATTACCTTTAAAAATGATGAATCAGCAGGCCAATGGGGAATTGTATGTTTTTACCAATAAAAGATCATTGCAGGAACAAGAAGGAAGAATCACGGCTCTTCTTCATCTGGATATGGAGTCTTTAGGAAAAATGGATATTCATGTGGCTTTGGAAAATCATAAGGTGGCCACACAGTTTTATTTAGAAAAGGAAGAATATCTTGATTTTCTGGAAAATCATATGGATTTGTTAGCATCACGTTTAAAGAAAAGAGGATATGATTGTACCATAAATACAAAACTTCGTAAGGAAGAGGAAATGGAAGAGAGTATTTTGTCCAAGGTTACATCAGCCGGAAATGGACAGCTGTTGCTTTCTACCCAGGCCTTTGACATGCGTGCATAAAAATAAACGGAAAAATATAATGGAAAAAAAAGAAGAAAAATTAAAACAGGCCATAGCTTTGGAATTTGATCCCAAGGAAGATGCTCCCAAAGTCATAGCTTCGGGAAGAGGTCATCTGGCTGACAGGATTATAGAAAGAGCCAAGGAATCTAAAATACCTGTCCACAGGGATGATAGTCTGGCAGATACCCTATCCCGTCTGGATATCGGAGAAATGATACCACCACAGCTTTATGAGGTAGTGGCTGAAATACTTGTTTTTGTAGATGCTATGGATAAGATTAAAAGAAAAGGATTTAAAAAGTAGGATAGACTAGGAGAGAAGCGGAAAGGCTTTGTAAATGAATCAAAGAAAACGAGGAACTGCTTATGAGGAAATAGCAGCTTCTTATTTAGTCCGCCAAAAAATCAGAATTATAAAAAAGAATTACAGGATAAGACAGGGGGAAGTAGATTTGATAGGAGAAGATACTTCCCATCTTATTTTTTTTGAAGTGAAATTCAGAAGCAGTGACAGATATGGAGAACCGGAGCTGGCAATTTCAATAAATAAAATCAAAAAAATCAGCAGAGTAGCAGAGCATTACCTTATGTGTTTTCCTACGGGAAAGCAGGTTCGATATGATGTGATTTCTATTTGTGACCAACGTATTACCTGGTATAAAAATGCTTTTGAACATTATGGATATTAAAGAAATCTTAATAATTGGAGATAGCTTCTCTTAAAAAAATAAGTATAAGATAGATAAAAAAGAAAGGGGAGAAAGGATATGACAAATATTTTAGTATGTGATGATGAAAAGGAAATTGTGGATGCCATAGAAATTTATCTGATGCAGGAAGGATTTCAGGTATTTAAGGCTTATCATGGGCAGGAAGCCGTGGAAAGTATCAAAAAAAATGAGATACACCTTGTCATTATGGATATCATGATGCCGGGAACAGATGGTATTCGCACAGCCATGAAGATACGGGAAACAAGCAGTATTCCCATTATTTTCTTATCAGCAAAGTCACAGGATGCAGATAAGATTCTGGGACTTAATATTGGTGCTGATGATTATATTACTAAGCCCTTTAACCCTTTGGAGCTGGTGGCCAGAGTAAAATCCCAGATTAGGCGGTATACCATGCTTGGTAATATTGCCGGGGAAAAAGAAAAAATCTATCGGGCAGGTGGTCTGCTAATCAATGATGATACCAAAGAAGTTACAGTAGAGGGAGAGCCAGTAAAATTAACGCCTATTGAATATAATATACTTTGTCTGTTGATAAAGAATCAGGGAAGAGTATTTTCTATTGAACAAATCTATGAACAGATATGGGAGGAGGAAGCAATAGGAGCTGATAATACCGTAGCAGTGCATATACGTCATATTAGGGAGAAGATTGAAATTAATCCAAAGGAGCCCCGCTATCTTAAGGTAGTTTGGGGGGTGGGCTACAAGCTGGAAAAGCAGTAAGAATATAAATGCAGGAGGAAAGCATGAAAAAAGCAGAAGGGAAGAGACCGTTAAAGAGCGGTGTCCGAGAGCTTCTCATATTTATAGAGAGATTATTTTTAGTAATATTGTCCGTGACTCTGGCATTGATTTTTACCAATTCCTTTTTTCAGGTATCCACTCCCTATGGTACTACTTATCATTATGGAATTTCTCCCCTGGAAAGAGAAAAGGAATTTGAGGAAAAGGAGATCTTCAAATCTTTACTGCTGGGAAATATGGAACAGCTGGTACATTATGCAGCCATTAGCCATAGACTGGAAACAGCAGGAGAATATGATGGGAAAAAGGAAATAGATATTACCCAATATGCCGCGGTGACCCAAGAAGGAAAAGAGAAATTACCTGCTGTTACCTATTATTTGGATGATTTAATTGCCTGGGGAAATTATGGCTTTGAGCATCATACTTATAAAACAGGAGAGAACAAAGAGTTGATGGATTATGCCTCTTCCATTGAAGAATATGAGGTTTTAAAGGAATGCCTGATGTTAGCAGCAGAAAATTTATTTGAGAATTACAGCAAGTATATTTCTTTTAAGGAATATTGTGAAGGGGAAAAAACAAATGTAAAATATTATTTTAAGATTCCTACTGAAACCGGAGAGCTTTGCTATACCAACAGTAAGCTTGAAGCAGGGGAAAAAAAGACAGATGATATTACAGCTCTGATAGGAAAAGAATCCCAGAGATTTATCTTTTTTGATCCGGATAAGGTTCAGATCAATACGAATACCCATATTTCTGCCAAACAGTTGAAAGGTCTTTTTAAGGGGCAGGAAGAGGTATTTGCACAAGGAAGTAAAATATGGTTTTGGGTTGAGAAGGATTATCCAATTGCTGACAGCTTTCAAACAGTAAAAAAGCAGCTGGAGGAATTGCAGCCTTATTTACAAGCACTGGAAATAGTAGTATTTATATCCGCCCTGGGAGGAATTCTTTCGCTTTTCATAGTAACGAAAAAAGAGGGAAGAGCATTTAACGAAGAAGGAAATATTATTTATATAACAAAAAAAAGTGACAGCTTTCCCATAGAAATCTGGACCCTTCTTGTAGCCTTGGCAGAAGGAATCCTGTTATATCTTATATTTATTTTGCTTTTACAGTTTAAAAAAGGGAATTTGGAACCTGCTATTATTCCTGTTTTTATTGGGATTCTGGCATTTACAGGAAACGAGCTGGGAATTCGCTGGTATTTTTCTCTCATAAGAAGGAAAAAAGCAGGCAGCTTCTGGAGTACCACCCTTTTATATCTGGGTGGGAAAAGAGGGAGAGAGTTTATAACGGAGGCCTATGAGAACGGAAGTCTTCTCTTTCGTACCTGGATTCCTTATCTGATTTTTTTGATGGGAAATTTGATTTTAGTATTATTGGGACTGGGAGGAGTGCTGGGGGCACTTTTGCTGGACATTCTTATTGGTGTTTTTCTTTACCAGAGAAAACACCAATTGGAAGAGATTGTAGAAGGGATAGAAAGGATTACTGAGGGAGACTCCGGATACAGAATTGATACAGCTCACTTAAAAGGAGATAATCTTCGTCTTGCCATTGCTGTGAACAGTATAGGAAAAGGAATCAGACAGGCAGTGGAAACCAGCATGAAGGATGAGAAACTGAAAACAGATCTGATAACAAATGTTTCCCATGATATAAAAACACCTCTTACCTCTATTATTACTTATGTAGATCTGTTAAAAAGAGAAAATATTACGAATGAGAAAGCTTTGGGATATCTGGAGATCCTTGACAATAAAAGTCAAAGATTAAAGCAGCTGATAGATGATCTGGTAGAGGCGTCTAAAATATCTTCCGGTAATATTACACTGAAAAGGGAAAAGATTAATTTTGCAGAGCTGGTAAAGCAGGCTTTGGCTGAGTTTGACGAAAAACTAAGTCAAAAACAGCTACAGTTAATCTGCAAAATACCACAGTATGCTATGATGATAGAGGCTGACAGCAGTCAATTATGGCGGGTAATGGAAAATCTTATTTCGAATGCCTGTAAATATTCCCTGTCCGGCACAAGAATTTATGTAGAAATGGAAACAAGGGAAGAAACCGGAAATCAAAAATATCAGTTTCTGATGAAAAATATTTCTGAAAGCTTTCTGGAACCAGAGTCAGAGGAGCTGACGGAAAGATTTATGAGAGGAGATCTTTCCAGGCAAACGGAAGGAAGCGGTCTGGGACTATCAATTGCCAAAAATCTGGTAGAAGCTATGGAGGGTTCCTTTAAAATTGAGGTAGACGGAGATTTGTTTAAGGCTGTAGTGGTATTTAATGCGTATGAAAAAATCAGCAGATAGAGAGAGCTTTTGAAAGTCTGATATGAAAAAATTGTAAAATAAAAAGCAGCCACAAGGTTGAATAAGAACCATTGTGGCTGCTTTCATCTAATAATGTAAGATCAGATATTTAAGCTTTATTAAGCGTTACGATTTTTGGCAGTACGCTCGTTGTATTCCTTCAAGGCCTGGTGAATCTTTTCCGCAGGAGTATGTACATTTTCCATGGAAACGTCATGGTTCATAAAGTCTATAATAGAAGCAATAAAGTTGCTCATATTAGCTTGTACATAATAAGGACGTTCATAGATTTCCGGTGGAAGATAATTTAAATTGGTAGTAACCACTTTTTCAAAATATCCTTTTTTATAAGCCTCATCAAAGGCCTCCAGTCCATTGGTAAACAGACCAAAGGTACAGCAGATAAATACACGACGGGCATTCATATCCTTTAACTGTCTGGCAGTATCTATCATACTTTCACCGGAGGATATCATATCATCAAGAATAATAACATCCTTACCCTCCAAATTATCTCCTAAAAATTCATGAGCTACAATAGGGTTTTTACCGTTTACAATAGTAGTGTAGTCACGACGTTTGTAGAACATACCGGTATTAACACCTAATACATTGGCAAAATATACAGTACGGTTCAAGGCACCTTCATCAGGGCTGATAACAACAAGATGTTCTTTGTCAATAATAAGATCCTTTTCCTGTTCTAACAGGGCACGGATGAAATTATAAGGCGTAATATAATTATCAAAGCCCTTTAAAGGAATAGCATTACATACACGAGGATCATGAGCATCAAAGGTAATAAAATTATCAATACCCATATTATAAAGCTCTTCCAACATAAAAGCACAGTCTAAGGATTCTCTGGCAGAACGTTTATGTTGGCGGCCTTCATATAAGAAGGGCATGATTACATTGATTCTGTGAGCTTTTCCGGTAGCTGCAGCAATGATTCTTTTCAAATCCTGATAATGATCATCAGGAGACATATGGTTAACATGTCCGTTTATGGTATAGGTCAGGCTATGGTTACATACATCCACAAGAATAAATAAATCCTTTCCTCGAACAGACTCCAGAAAGACACCTTTGCCTTCACCGGTACCAAAACGAGGGCAGATATGATCTACTAAATAAGAGTCCTCTATATATCCCTGGATGCCACCATCTTTACTAACATTATTATCGATACTTTTTCTGAATTCTACTAAGTATTTGTTGATTTCATTTCCCATGGTTTTTGCAGAATCCATTACTACAATTTTAAGCGGAGCAACCGGTAGGGCTTTCTCCAAAGAATTTAAATTAGGCATGATATCCTCCCAAGTATTAAGTCAAATATTATCATTTATAATATAAATCCCACCGCAGGGAGTGTCAAGTTTAAGATGACAGAATGAGAAAATAAGTGTAAACTATAGTTACTTTTCCTCTCTACGCCAATCACTGGCTGATTGGCGTAGAGAGGAAAAGTAACAAACTATGGGGGAATCTTAGTATTGATAAGCGAAATGGAGTGTGAAATTATGCTGGAGAATAATAATAGAAAAATAAATAAACATAGAGTAGAAAAGGTAAAGGAAGACAGTATTGCCATGGAGCTGGGAATAGAACCCGGTGATTTACTGTTGGAGATTAATGGAAATCCGGTAGAGGATATCTTCGATTTTCAGTATTATACAGAGGATGAATATATTGAAGTATTAATTGAAAAGGAAAATGGTGAGCAATGGCTGCTGGAAATCGATAAGGAAGAGGATGAGGATCTGGGAATTCAGTTTGAAAACGGTTTAATGGATCAATACCGTTCCTGTACCAATAAATGTATCTTTTGTTTTATTGACCAAATGCCCGGGGGAATGAGAGATACTCTTTATTTTAAGGATGATGATTCCAGATTATCTTTTTTACAGGGGAATTATATTACCCTTACCAATATGTCAGATCATGATATAGAAAGAATGATTCGTTATCGTCTTTCTCCCATCAATATTTCTTTTCAGGCTACCAACCCTGAGGTAAGAAAGATGATGCTTCACAACCGGTTTGCCGGCCAGATTATGGAAAAGGTACAGAAATTTTATGATGCCGGAATTGTAATGAACGGACAGATTGTACTTTGCAAGGGGATTAATGATGGGAAGGAGCTGGAGAGAAGCATCAGTGATCTTTCTAACTTTTTACCCCTGCTTCAAAGTGTATCCATTGTGCCTGTAGGCCTATCCCGGCATAGGGAAGGGCTTTATCCTCTGGAGCCCTTTACCAAGGAGGACGCCAAAGAAGTACTGGCCATGGTGCATCAATGGCAGGAAAAAGCAATGAAGGAACATCAGCTGCACTTTGTGCATGCCAGTGATGAATGGTATCTTTTGGCAGAACAGGAATTACCGGAAGAGGAAAGCTATGATGGTTATTTACAGCTGGATAATGGAGTAGGAATGCTGACTCTGTTTAAAAATGAATTTTTAGATGGTTTGGAACAACTGAAGCAGCAGAATAATGGACAAAGACCGGTGCATGAAGAAGAAATTTCCATTATGACGGGGAAACTGGCCTGTCCTATCATTAAGGAGATGGCAAATCGCCTGATGGAAGAGGTGGATGGTCTTATCATCCATGTACATGGCATAAGAAATGACTTTTTTGGAGAAAGAATTACGGTCAGTGGTTTATTAACAGGCAGTGATATTATGGCGCAGGGAAAGAATCTTCCATTGGGCAGTCGTTTGCTGCTGCCGGAAAATCTCTTGCGAAGCGGTGAGGATGTTTTACTGGATGACTACAGGGTAGAGGATTTGAAAAAATCTTTACAAGTGCCTATAGATATTGTAAAATCAAGCGGATATGAATTGATTCGTGTAATTATGAAGGAAAACAGAGATTAGAAGGAGAAAATAATGACAGAGAGAAAAAGAAAACCCATTGTTGCGGTAGTAGGACGGCCAAACGTGGGCAAGTCTACTCTTTTCAATGCGTTGGCAGGTGAGAAGATTTCCATAGTTAAAGATACACCGGGGATTACCAGAGACAGAATTTATGCCGACGTTCATTGGCTGGATGCCTCCTTTACCCTGATTGATACCGGGGGAATTGAGCCTGACAGTAAGGATATTATCCTTTCACAGATGAGGGAGCAGGCCCAGATTGCCATGGATACAGCTGATGTTATTCTGTTTTTGGTAGATGTAAAGCAGGGGCTGGTAGATGCTGACAGTAAGGTGGCAGATATGCTTCGCCGTTCCAAAAAGCCGGTGGTTTTAGTTGTTAATAAGGTAGACAGCCATGAGAAATATATGGCTGATGTTTATGAGTTTTATAATCTTGGAATAGGAGATCCTATTCCTGTTTCTGCCGCCAATCGTTTGGGCATTGGTGATATGCTGGATATTGTAATTTCACATTTTAATAAGGAAGAACTGGTGGCAGAAGAGGATGACAGACCTCGTATCGCAATTATTGGAAAACCCAATGTTGGAAAATCTTCTTTAATTAACAAGCTGTTAGGGGAAAACAGATTGATAGTTTCTGATATTGCAGGAACTACCAGGGATGCTGTAGATACACCCGTGGTATATGACGGAAAAGAATATGTCTTTATTGATACGGCAGGACTTCGCAGAAAAAATAAGGTGAAGGAAGATTTAGAGCATTATATGATTATCAGAACGGTAAGTGCGGTGGAAAGAGCCGATGTTGTAGTACTGGTAATTGATGCTACGGAAGGTGTTACTGAGCAGGATGCTAAAATTGCAGGAATAGCCCACGATAGAGGAAAGGGCATGATTATTGCTGTAAATAAATGGGATGCCATAGAAAAAAATGACAAGACTATCTATGAATTTACGAAAAAGATAGAAAATACCCTGTCCTTTATGCAATATGCACAGATGGTATATATTTCCGCACTGACAGGACAGAGAATTCCAAAGCTGTTTACTACCATTGATACGGTAATTGAGAATTGTTCCCTCAGAGTCGGAACAGGAGTATTAAACGAAATTATGACGGAGGCAGTAGCATTGCAGCAGCCGCCCTCTGATAAAGGAAAAAGACTGCGTCTCTATTATATTACCCAGGTATCCGTAAAGCCTCCTACCTTTGTAATTTTTGTGAATGATAAGGAATTAATGCATTTTTCTTATACCAGATATATAGAAAATCAGATTCGTAATGCGTTTGGCTTCCAGGGAACCTCTTTAAAATTTATTATCAGAGAGAGAAAGGATAATTCATAAATGATACGTTTATTATGTATTCTTCTAGGGTATGTTTTTGGATTATTTCAGACTGCTTATTTTTACGGAAAATTAAAGGGGATTGATATTCGTACCAAGGGAAGCGGAAATGCAGGCACCACCAATACCTTGCGTGTTTTGGGAACAAAGGCAGGCTTTATTGTATTAATCGGTGACATCGCAAAAACGGTGATAGCAATTGCACTGACAAGATGGCTGATTGTACCGGGGCATGAAGAATTGGAGTATCTTTTAGTAATCTATACTGCAGCAGGTGCAATTTTAGGTCATAATTACCCTTTTTATATGCAGTTTAAAGGTGGGAAGGGGATTGCAGCAACAGCAGGACTTCTCTTTTCTTTTCATCCCTTGCTGGCTGTAACGGGAGTTTGTGTGTTTTTGCTGATTTTTAATATCACCCATTATGTATCTCTGGGTTCCCTTACAGTGTACGTGGTATTTCTTTCACAGTTAATTTATTTGGGACAGACCTTAGGATTAGGAAGGATAGAACAGGGAACACTTAATGAAATGTATGTAATAACCTTTCTTCTGATGGTGATGGCTTTTTGGAAGCATCGGGAAAATATTGTAAGATTAGTAAAAAAGGAAGAAAGAAAAACCTATTTATTTAAAAAGAATAAATAGAAAATGGTAATTAACTTTTCTATAAGCAGTAAGGCAGAAAGGAATAAAAGGCAATGGCAAAAATCGGTGTTATAGGTGCAGGAAGCTGGGGAATTGCATTAGCAAAGCTTTTATATAAAAACGGGCATGAAATTACGGTCTGGAGTATTCTGGAAGATGAAATTGAAATGTTAAAAGTTAATCATGAACATAAAACAAAGCTTCCGGGAGTAATTTTACCAAGAGAAATTATGTTTACTACTGACTTAAAGAAAACAGTAGATGAAAAGGACATTCTGGTGTTGGCGGTACCTTCACCCTTTGTACGTAAAACTGCAAAATCCATGGCAGTTTTGGTGAAAGAGAATCAGATTATTGTCAATGTAGCGAAGGGAATTGAAGAAGAAAGTCTGATGACAATGTCAGAGGTGATTTCTGATGAAATTCCTTCTGCCAATGTAGTAGTATTATCAGGACCTTCTCATGCAGAGGAGGTAGGAAGGGGAATTCCTACCACTATTGTGATTGGTGCCAGAGAGAAAAAAATCGCTGAATTTATTCAGAATATTTTTATGAGCGATGTTTTCCGCGTTTATGTTAGTCCTGATATTTGTGGAATTGAATTAGGTGCAGCTTTAAAAAATGTGGTAGCTCTGGCAGCCGGCATTGCTGATGGCTTAGGCTATGGAGATAATACCAAGGCCGCCCTTATTACAAGAGGAATTGCAGAAATCACCCGACTGGGAATTGCTATGGGCGGAAAAACAGAAACCTTCAGTGGGTTATCAGGAATAGGTGACCTGATTGTAACTTGTGCCAGTGTACATTCCAGAAACAGAAAGGCCGGCTATCTGATAGGACAGGGAAAAACCATGGAAGAGGCCATGAATGAGGTACAGATGGTGGTGGAGGGTGTATATTCTGCTAAGGCAGCCATGGGGCTGGCAGAAAAATATAAGGTTACACTTCCCATTATCGAACAGGTGAATAAGGTATTATTTGAGAATAAGCCGGCAGCAGAGGCAGTAAAAGACCTGATGCTGAGAGATAAAAAGGATGAATACCAGTCTTTGCCCTGGTAAAATCAGGAAATAGTATATTTTCAAATTTAACGGGTCTTTGTACCTGAAATCATAGAGAGTAAACAGAATATAGGAGAAATGTAAAATGAATCAACAAAATTTTCAGGGAACTAAGGAGTATGTAGCCAGTGAACAGCTGTTATCGGCAGTAAATGTTTCCATGGCTTTACAAAAGCCATTATTGATTAAAGGAGAACCGGGAACAGGAAAAACCATGCTGGCCGAAGCAGTAGCAAAGTCCCTGGGAAAAAGGCTGATTATCTGGAATATTAAATCCACCACAAAGGCTCAGGATGGTTTATATATGTATGATACCATCCAAAGACTTTATGATGGACAATTCGGAGAAAATGATGTTCATAATATTGACAGCTATATTAAATTAGGAAAATTGGGAGAGGCCTTTGACAGTGAAGAACAGGTAATTCTTCTGATTGATGAAATCGATAAGGCAGATTTGGAATTTCCCAACGATTTGTTGTGGGAGCTGGATCAGATGGAATTTTATATCCATGAAACAAAGAAAACTGTTAAGGCAAAGAAGCGTCCCATTGTTATTATTACTTCCAATGCGGAAAAGGAGCTGCCTGATGCCTTCTTAAGACGCTGTATTTTCCATTATATTGATTTCCCGGACAGAAATTTGATGGAAGAGATTGTAAGGGTACATTTTCCTGATGTGGAGGATGAGCTTTTGAAAAATGCAATGGATGTTTTTTATGAAATCCGAAGCTTAAGAGATATCAGAAAGAAACCCAGTACCTCCGAATTGATTGATTGGGTAAATGCTCTTCAGATTGGAGGTATTCCGGCGGAAAAAATTAAGAAAGAGCTTCCTTTTATCGGAGTTGTTGTAAAAAAAGATGAGGATATGGAAATTGCCAGACGTACTACCTATTAATATGATAGACAGTATGGGGAAATATAGGGAAGGAAGCAGGAATGTTTACCGAATTTTTTTATAGCTTAAAGGAGGCAGGACTGAAGGTTACCTTAAGTGAATGGCTAACCTTGCAGGATGCTTTAAAAAGAGGTCTTTGCAACAGCAGTCTGACCGACTTTTATTATCTTGCCAGAATGATTCTGGTAAAAAGTGAGACAGATTACGATAAATATGATATGGTTTTTGAAGCAATTTTTGGCTCTGTTTCCATGGAACAGGAGGTAGGTAAGAATATGCTTCGCTGGCTGGATAAGCCGGAAATGAATGAGCTGCTGAATGAAACGGATAAGCAGTGGCTGAATAAGTTAGAAGAGATTAAGGTAGATAAGGACGATGTGGAGGAAAAATTTAAGCAACGTCTGAAGGACCAGGACAGTGAGCATAACGGAGGCTCTCATTGGATTGGAACTATGGGAAAAACCTCCTTCGGAAATACCGGTGGAAATGTAGGTGGGGTCAGAGTAGGAGGAGCTACCGGCTACCAGTCAGCTTTTCAGGTGATCGGTGCCAGAAAGTACCGTGATTTCAGAGATGACAGAGTAATGGATAACCGACAGTTTCAGCAGGCACTGCGTAGATTACGTCAATTCTCCGCACGTCTGGATATTCCGAAAACAGAGTTGGATTTAAGAGGAACGGTAGATGAAACCTGTAATCATGGAGGAATGCTCCATATCGTAATGGAAAAGCCCAGGAAGAATTCTGTAAAGCTTCTGTTACTGATGGATTCCGGTGGTACCATGATTCCCTATACCCAGCTGTTAAATGACTTATTTCAATCGGTAACAAAAACTAATCATTTTAAGGAAGTTAAGGTTTATTTTTTCCATAATTGTATTTATAGTAAATTATATAAAACACCGGAATGTGAAAATGGTGACTGGATAGATACGGAGTGGATGTTCAGGAATCTGGATAGTGATTATAAGGTAATCGTGGTAGGTGATGCAGCCATGGCACCGGAGGAGCTGTATTCTGATTCCGGTAATTACAGGGGTCCCAATGGAGGGCTTAGTGGTCTGGAATGGCTGAAGCTTTTAAAGCGCCATTATAAAAAGATTGTATGGCTGAATCCCAAGATGGCTCCCGGACATGCCCCCTGGAGAGAGGCGGAAACCGTGATAAAAGAAATGTTTCCCATGTATAAGCTGACGGTGGACGGTTTAAACCAGGCAATGGTGAAGCTGATGGTAAACCGATAGAAAAAAGAAACATTGGTTAAAAAATAGAGATAGAAAAAGAAAGGGAAGAAAGATGAAAATATTTGACGAATTAAAGGCAAGAGGATTACTTGCCCAGTTAACGGATGAAGAGGAAATTAAAGAATTAATTAACGAGGGAAAGGCAACCTTTTACATTGGCTTTGACCCTACAGCAGATAGTCTTCATGTAGGTCATTTTATGGCTCTTTGTCTGATGAAGCGTTTACAGGAAGCCGGAAATAAGCCCATTGCCCTAATTGGTGGTGCTACCGGTATGATCGGTGACCCTTCCGGACGTAGTGATATGCGTACTATGATGACAAAGGAAACCATTGAACATAACTGTGAATGCTTTAAAAAGCAGATGAGCCGTTTTATCGATTTTTCTGAGGGGAAGGCTTTATTAGTAAATAATGCTGACTGGTTATCGGGATTAAACTATATTGAACTTCTTCGTGATGTAGGAGCTCATTTTAGTGTAAATCGTATGTTGACAGCCGAGTGCTATAAGCAGCGTATGGAAAAAGGTTTGAGCTTTTTGGAATTTAATTATATGATTATGCAAAGTTATGACTTTTTGGCTCTCTACGAGAAATATGGCTGTAATATGCAGTTTGGGGGAGATGATCAGTGGAGTAATATGTTAGGCGGTACAGAGCTGATTCGCCGTAAATTAGGAAAAGATGCCTATGCCATGACAATTACCCTGTTATTAAATTCCGAAGGTAAGAAAATGGGAAAAACACAAAAGGGAGCTGTTTGGTTAGACCCTGAAAAAACCTCGCCTTTTGAATTTTACCAGTACTGGAGAAATGTGGCAGATGCCGATGTTTTAAAATGTATCCGTATGTTAACCTTCCTTCCCTTAGAGGAAATTGAAAAAATGGACAGCTGGGAAGGCAGCCAGTTAAATCAGGCAAAGGAAGTATTGGCTTATGAGCTGACAAAGCTGGTACATGGGGAAGAAGAAGCAGTAAAAGCCCAGGAAAGTGCCAGGGCATTGTTTGCCAGTGGTGTAGCAGCAGATATGCCTACAGCAACTCTGACCGAGGAAGATTTTACTGAAGGATCTATTGATATTTTAACAATGTTGGTAAAATCCGGTTTAGTTCCTTCTAAATCAGAGGCCAGAAGAGCGGTAGAACAGGGAGGAGTTACCGTAGACGGCGAAAAGGTAACAGACATTAAAGAAAGCTATGAAGCAGCATCCTTTGAAGGAGAAGGAAGAGTTGTAAAAAGAGGAAAGAAAAACTTTAGAAAAGTTGTAAAATAATAGGAAAGGAGCTTTGCCACAGGCAAAGTCTCCTTTTTTTAAAAAGGGAGAAGTACTTATGAAAAGGTATAGGTGGAAAAAGGGAATTATTTTTTTACTGATAAGTATTCTTTTTTTTACATCGGGTATAAGGGACTTAGAGGCTTATGCTGCTAAAAGTCATGAAAGACAGGTTACGGGAGGGGCTTTAAGGCCGGACAATATTGTACTTCAATTAAGCGGGAATACCCGGGTATCAAATCAGATGTTAAAAATGGCCCAAAGCTATGGGGTAAATTTGGAAATAGTATTATCCAATGGTTTATCATGGGAAATACCGGTAGAAACCATAAATGAGGAAATGGGCAAAAATGTGGATTTGGGAGTACAGGTTAGAAACAATATTATTCCTGACAGATTAATCCAATTATTACATCAAGGATTGGACGATGAAGATTATATGGAGCTAAGATTACAGCATCAGGGTAATTTAGGCTTTAAGGCCATGTTGAAGTTGCCTGTTCCGGAGGTGCATAAAGACAAAACAGCCAGTTTATTCTATTATGATGAAAAAGAGGAAAGTCTTGTTTTACAGGAAGCCGGTAAAGTAACAGAAAATGGGATAGTAGTCTTTCAGTTTTCTCATGCCTCTGATTATCTGGTTGTTTTTACGAAGGATAAAATAGAAAAACAGCTGGTATCTGTAGCAGATGGGATAGTGGAGGCAGAGGGGGAATATGTAGATATTGAAATTAAGGAAACACCTCAAAAGTCCACGGGATCTGCCATTGTGGTAATGGCTCTTGTATGCTTGATTTGTGTTACTGCAGCAGTAATATTACTTCAAAAAAATGCACAAAAGGAATATT
Source organism: Lachnospiraceae bacterium (assembly GCA_017558205.1). GTDB lineage: Bacteria > Bacillota > Clostridia > Lachnospirales > Lachnospiraceae > SFDP01. The sequence goes on from JAFYWD010000110.1 coordinate 34,049, forward strand.
TGGATGATGATATTGATGATTATCAGGAAGTAACAGAAAAACGGAAGGAAATTGTATTCACAGCCAATTCCCGGGGGAGAGTAAAGGATTATTATGATGAAGAGATAGATGATTACCGGGAAAAGATACCGGAGAGGGAGGAAATATCTGTCATTAAAACAGAGATTCCCGGTGAAAGTGAATATTATGATGAGGATATTGATGATTATTGTGAGAAAATGGAAGAGAATTAAATAAAGTTTTTTGGTTGAAAAAAGTGGTTATTTCATGTATAATGGCGGTTGTGGGTAAAAACAACTGCCGTTATTTTGGCAAAAATAGGAGAGGATGACGAATGAAGAGAAAAATTAGTATGTTACTTTTGACCCTTCTTTGTACGGCTACGCTGGTTGCCTGTGGAGGAAAGGAAGAAGCTGAGATTGTTTTACCGGAAGAGGTACTGATTCAGGACATGGTAGAAGAAGAACCGGTAGAAGAAGTGGTAGAGGAAGTAGAAGAAGATATTATTCCTGAAGGAATGTATCGTAGTGAGTTAACTAATGAGATTATCTCTGAGGAGATTAAGAATCAAAGACCGATTGCTGCCATGGTTGATAATGACAAAAGAGCACTTCCGCACTTTGGAATCAGTCAGGCTGATATTGTATATGAAATGATGAACAGTACACATAATAACAGAGTTACCCGTTTTATGGTGCTGGTAAAGGATTGGAAAAAGATTGAACAGTTGGGAAGTATTCGTTCCTTACGTCCTACCAATATTATGCTGGCATCTGAATGGAATGCCATTGTATGCCATGATGGAGGTCCCTATCATAATGATGCCTATCTGGCAAAGGGATATACAGATAATTTAAGTGGTGGCTTTGCACGTATTAAAAACGGTAAAGCGACGGAGTTTACGGAATATATTACTACCGGTGAATTAGAGGCAAGAATTGCCAAGGCAGGCTATTCTGAGGAATATAATGAATATGCCAATGAAGGTCCTCACTTCCAGTTCGCTACAGAAAAGAATCCCGTAGATTTATCCGCGGCAGCAGATAGTCAGGTATGTAAAAAGATAACCTTACCTTACAGAAATAATAATCCTTATCTGGTGTATAATGAAGAAAGTCAGACCTATGATTATTTTGAACATGGGGGAGCTCACGTAGATGCAGGAAATGGAAATGTGCAGACAAGCTTTAAAAATGTAATTATCCAGGATGTTACCTTCAGTCAGTTAGACAGCAACGGATATCTGGTATTTAACTGTATTGGAGAAGGCAGATGGGGTTGGTATATTACTAACGGAAATGCCATTCAGATTACCTGGAAGAAAACAAGTGATACTGATGTAACACGTTACTATGATTTTGCAGGAAATGAAATTACATTAAATACAGGAAAAACATATATTTGTTTAGTTCCTGATGATGATTTCAAGTACGTGGCTATAACAGCAGAATAAGATAAAATTTTGATTACCATGATTAATTAGGAGACCGGAACATTTTCCGGTCTCTTTTTGCATATACTTTATCAGAGAGGCAGGAGGATTAATTATGGATTATAATCAGGATTCCACCTATAATTTATATAGGGATATACAGCTTAGAACAAAAGGAGAAATTTACCTGGGCGTAGTTGGTCCGGTAAGAACGGGAAAATCAACCTTTATTAAAAGGTTTATGGAACTATTGGTATTGCCGGCAATGGAGGATCAGGAGGAAAAAAACAGAAGTATGGATGAACTGCCTCAAAGTGCGGCAGGAAGGACTATTACAACCACGGAGCCTAAATTTATACCGAAGGAGGCTGCCAGACTGACTCTCCAGGGAGATATTTCGGTAAAGGTCAGACTGATAGATTGCGTAGGATATATGGTGGAAGGGGCGGCAGGACATCTGGAGAATGAGAAGGAGAGGCTGGTGAAAACTCCCTGGTCGAAGGAAGAGATTCCCTTTACCAAGGCGGCAGAAATTGGTACGAAAAAGGTCATTACACAGCATTCAACCTTAGGAGTAGTAGTAACAACTGACGGAAGTATCGGAGACTTGGAGAGAGCAGCCTATATTCCTTCAGAAGAAAAGACAATCAGTCAATTGCAAAAACTACAAAAGCCCTTTGTAGTAATTCTGAATACCACAAAGCCTTATGGAGATGATACGAGACAATTGGCAGAGAGTATGAGAGAAAAGTATAAGGTATCGGTAATTCCAATCAATTGTATGCAAATGAAGAAAGAAGATATTTTACAGATACTCCAGGAGGCATTAGAGGAATTTCCCATCGTACATATGGATTTCTTTATGCCCCGTTGGATGGAGGGAATAGAGGAAGAGCATCCGGTAAAAAAGGCTGTGATAGAATGGATTAGAGAGTTTTCCCAAAGTATTGATAAAATGAAGGATTTAAAAGAAAAAAAGCTGATGGCAGAGAATAATTATATTACCCGTTCAGTAATTACCGGTGTGTTTCCTTCCCAGGGAAGGATTGAAATCTTATTGGAAACAGATGAAAAATATTATTATGAAATGCTTTCCCAAATAACAGGTCAGGACATTTATTCTCAATATGAGCTGGTAACTCTATTAAAGGATTACAGTAATAAGGAAAAAGAATACACCAGGGTTTCTCAGGCAATGGAGGAGGTTAGACAGCAGGGATATTCTGTAGTGTTGCCACTGAAGGAGGATGTTGAGATGGAGGAACCCTCCCTGATGAAGCATGGCAATAAATATGGAGTAAAAATCAGATCACAAAGTCCTTCCATTCATATGATAAAGGCTGATATTATCAGTGAGATTGCTCCTATTGTAGGAACTGAAAAACAGGCCATGGATCTGATAGATTATATTAAAGAAAAGAAGGAAGCTCCGGGCGGTATATGGTCTGCCAATATTTTTGGAAAAACCGTAGAGCAGTTAATTCAGGAAGGAATCCATGGTAAAATATCGGGCATGGGAAGGGAAAGCAGAGAAAATTTGAGGAACACCATGCAGAAAATATTAAATGAAAGTAATGGCGGCATGATCTTTATCATTATTTAGTTTCTTTTTTAATATTTGAAATCGGGAAAAAAGTATATTACAGAATATTCTATGTATTTAAAAGAATTAGTACAAAATAAGAGAGGGATATGGTAAAATAGTAGCGTTAAATCAGCGCTGCTATTTTTTTATTATCTGTAATTTTATGAACAGAAAGGAGAAGGTGGCAGAGTAAGAAGAGGAGATAGCTTTTATGGGAATTAAAAGACCGGAAAATGATTTATACGAATATCAGTACACCACTCCCAATAAGAAGGTTGTAAGAGAGTACTTACCTGCGGTAAAAGCACCTGCAGGAAGAACGCAGGCCGGGAAAAAAATGTTTAAGGGACGTCTGATAGGTATTTTAGGTGTATTTTTCCTTTTAGGAACACTGGCAGGCGGTTTTTCGGGGGGAGTACTGTTTTATCTTGTAAAGCTTGGAATTTTTGGAGCAGCTATCGGATACGGAACTTATGAGATCAGGCAGGGAAAAGAGATTAAAGGAAGAATAGGCAGATACAAAAGATATATGAAAGTTCTGGAAAATAAAAAATATGCTTCTATTGAAGAACTTTCCGGAACAGTAGGGAAAAACAGGAAAACTGTTGTACGTGACTTGGAATATATGATGGAAAACCAATGGTTCTTAGAAGCTCATCTGGATAAAGAGAAGACCCAGTTTATGCTTACTGATAAGATTTATGAACAGTATCAGCTGGCAGTTAAGGGGCAGAAGATGAAGGAAGAGCAAGAACTAAAAAATCAGGAGAAGGAAAACGATCCCATTCAAAGGGAATTGAATAAGGTACTTCAGGAGGGAGAAGCTTATATTAAAAAAATACATAAGCTGAATGATATGATTCTAGGGGATGATATCAGTACCCGTATGGATAAGATTGAAGATACTCTTATTAGTATATTTGATTTATTAAGAAGAAAACCGGAAAAACTGGAAGATATCAGGAAATTGATGCAGTACTACCTTCCCATGACAATTAAGATTTTAGAAAGCTACCGTGATTTTGAAAATGAGCGGATGTACAGTGAGCAAATTAAGGAAGGAAAAGCAGAAATAGAAGAAACTCTAAGAAAAGTACAGATTGCTTTTGAAAATCTCAGAGAGAAGCTTTTTCAGGAAGATATCCTGGATGTATCCACAGATTTGGAGGTACTGGAGGCCATGATGTCCCAGGAGGGACTTATTGATACTGAATTTACAATGAAAAAAGAATAGAAGATAAAGGAGATAGCTATGGAAAAAATAAGTGATGCAGATATTTTAGAATCTACCCCAACATTAACCTTTGAGCCCTTTGAAGAGGAAAAGCCAGTGAAGGAAGAAATTGTTCCCCAGGTAAAAGAGATGGCAGAAATACAGCTGTCTGCAGAAGAAAAGAAGATGGTGCAGGAATTTAGTGAAAAAATAGATTTAAAAAATTCTTCCTTAATTCTTCAATATGGTGCCGGTGCCCAGAAAAAGATTGCAGATTTTTCCGAATCAGCGCTGGACAATGTGCGAACCAAGGATTTGGGAGAAGTAGGAAATTTATTGGCTGATGTGGTAACAGAGCTGAAAGAATTTGATGCAGAAGAGAAACAAGGTTTTTTAGGCCTGTTTAAAAAAGCAGGAAATAATATTGAGGCTATGAAGGCCAAATACGGCAAGGCTGAAACAAATGTAAATACCATGGTGCGGGTATTGGAGGAACACCAGGTTCAGCTGTTAAAGGATACAGCCATGCTGGATAAAATGTATGAAATTAATAAAAACTATTTTAAAGAATTAAATATGTATATTATCGCCGGAAAGCAGAAGCTGGAGGAGGTAAGAACGAAGGAGCTTCCTGCGTTAATGGAAAAGGCCGCCCGTTCCGGTCTGGCAGAGGATGCCCAGGAAGTAAATGATACCAAGGCAATGTTAGATCGTTTTGAAAAGAAGATTCATGATTTAGAGCTTACAAAAGCGATTTCTTTACAAATGGCACCGCAGATCCGTTTAATCCAGAATAATGATACAGTAATGGCAGAGAAAATTCAGTCAACTCTGGTAAATACTATACCCTTATGGAAAAGCCAGATGGTTTTGGCACTGGGAATGAACCGTTCAGTAGAAGCGGCAAAGGCTCAGCAGGCGGTAACGGACATTACTAATGAATTATTAAGAAAAAATGCAGCCATTCTTCAGCAGTCTACCATAGAAACAGCTAAAGCTTCTGAAAAGAGTATTGTAGATGTTGAAACTCTGGCAGAAACAAATCAGATGCTGATTGCAACCTTAGATGAGGTATTAAAAATTCAGTCAGAGGGAAAAGAAAAGAGAAAGCTGGCGGAAGCGGAATTAAACCGTATTGAAAATGATTTGAAAAACAGATTACTTGAAATGAGAGGATAGGGCTAAGGTATGAGCAGTGTTTATGAAAAGGTGTTATCCTGTTATGAAAGTGTAAGGGAAAAAATTGATTTTGTACCCCAGGTTGCCATTATTTTAGGCTCCGGTTTGGGAGATTACGGAAAAGAGATTAATGTGGTAGCAGAGCTTCCCTATGAGGAAATTGAGGGATTTCCCAGATCTACCGTAGAGGGACATGCCGGCAGATTTCTTTTTGGATATTTGGGAGAAATTAAGGTTGTATGTATGCAGGGACGAGTTCATTATTATGAAGGGTATTCCATTTCCGACGTAGTTCTTCCGATACGCTTAATGAAAATGATGGGAGCCAAAATTTTATTTTTAACCAATGCTTCCGGAGGAATCAATCCTGAATTTAAAGCAGGGGATTTTATGCTGATTACAGATCATATTTCTGTTTTTGCACCTAATCCTTTAATTGGTGAAAATATAGAGGAACTGGGTACAAGGTTTCCGGATATGTCCCATGTTTATAGTGAGGATTTAAGAGAAATAATAAAAGAAGCAGCGGCAGAAAACAGGATTGAATTGAAGGAAGGTGTTTATGTACAGTGTACCGGTCCATCCTTTGAATCTCCCGCTGAAATACGTATGTTTGGAAAATTAGGAATCGATACGGTAGGAATGTCTACGGTAGTTGAGGCAATTGCAGCAAACCACATGGGAATGAAGATTTGCGGAATATCTTTTGTAGCTAATCTGGCAGCAGGAATCAGCCCTAATCCCCTGACCCATCAGGAAGTATGGGAAGCAGCCAATCAGGCAGCTCCTAAATTTAAAAAGCTGGTAACAGCCTCAGTAAAAGGTTTTTCAAAGATATTATAAGGAGAGGCAGAATGAGAATTCGATTATATAATGCAAGAATTATGACCATGGTAACAGCCGGTGAAATTATCAGGGGGGAGCTGTGGGTAGAGGACGATAAGATTCTTTATGTAGGAGAACAAAAAGCTGATAATAAAGAAAACTGGGAACGTGAAATCGATTGTGAAGGCAATCTGTTAATGCCGGGCTTTAAGAATGCCCATGGACATTCGGCCATGGTAGTTTTCCGTTCCTTGTGTGATGATCTGAATCTACAGGATTGGCTGAATAATGAAATTTTTCCCAGAGAAGCAAAAATGACGGGAGAGGATTGTTATGAGCTGACACGTTTAGCTAATTTGGAATATCTTACAGGCGGTATTACGGCAGTAGCTGATATGTATCTTACACCGGAGACAATTGCACAGTCCTGTGCAGATATGGGAATGCGCTGTGTACTGGTAAGTGGTTTAAATAAATTTGGCCCTGCAATTTCGGTAATGGAAGAACGTTTTGAAAAATTAAACAATTTCCATCCTCTCATCAGCTTTAAGCTGGGAGTACATGCAGAATATACCTGTTCAAAAGAATTATTGGAAGAGGTTTCCCGGGTACTGCATAAATATCAGGTTCCTTTTTATGTTCATATGTCAGAAACTGTAGCGGAGGTGGAGGAATGCAGACAGCGCTACCAAAAGACACCGGTTGCTTTATTTGAGGAGCTGGGCTTATTTGATTTTGGCGGCTCAATTTATCACGGTGTTCATACTACCGCTGAAGATATGGAAATTTTGAAAAAAAGAGGAATCAGTGTAATTACCAATCCAGCTTCCAATGCCAAGCTGGCCAGCGGAGTAGCACCAATCACAGACTATCTTCAAAAGGATATTATGGTAGGAATCGGTACTGATGGAGCCTCCAGCAACAATTGTCTGGATATGTTCCGAGAAATGTTCCTGGTAACAGGTCTGGCCAAATTAAGAGAAAAGGATCCCTCTGCTGTTGATGCCTTAAAGGTTTTGGAAATGGCCACAGTGAACGGAGCATTATCCATGGGTCTGGAACAATGTGATGTGCTGAAGGAAGGAAAGCAGGCTGATATTATTATGATAGATTTAAAACAGCCTAATATGCAGCCCTTAAATAATATAGCCAAAAATCTTGTTTACAGCGGAAGCAAGAGTAATGTAAAGCTGACAATGATTGCAGGAAAAATTCTTTATGAAAACGGTAAATTTGCATCACATATTGATGCTGAGGAGATTTATCGTAAAGCCAATGAAATATTAGAACGTTTAAGATAGGAGAAATCATGGGAAACAGTGTCTTTTTTATGGTAATGGTATTTATCATAATAGCTGTGGCGGGAAAAGGCTATCTTGAAGGTAAAAAGAAAGAGCGTAAAATTGAAAAAGAGCTGGTAAATCAATGGAAGGAGAGAAGAGAAAAAGTCTTCTCTCCTTATGATATGGAGCAAATTTCCTATCTTTCAGAAAGAGAGAAAGGAAAAAATTATGTGGATGATCTCACCTGGGATAATCTGGAAATGGACAGAGTTTATGAAAAAATATGCTATTGCCATTCTACGGTGGGAGAAGAATATTTTTATCACATGCTGAGAAATCCCATAAGAGACAGAGAAGAATTGCAGGCACTGGAGAGTAAAATCAGCTGCTTTTGGGGAGAGGATCCTCCGGTATTGTTACAGAAGGAATTAATAATGCTGGGAAAAATTAAAAAATATTCCATGCAGGAGTATTTAGACTTTTTAATGCAGCAGGAGAAGAAAAGTAATTTTGTTCATTATCTGGGAATTAGTATTTTAGCAGCATCTTTTCTTTTTATGTATTACCATTTATTTGCAGGTATTCTTCTCTTTTTTATAGTACTTTTGTTCCAAATAATCAGCTACTTCAGGATAAGGGCCAAAATAGGGCCATATATGATGAGTCTCAGATATTTATTTAAGTTATTGGATAGAAGTGAAAAAATAATTACCAAACTACCAAAGGAATGGCAGGAAGAGAGGAAAATCCTGGAGCAATTATTGAAGGATTTGGGAAAAGTAAGAAGAAATGCTTTTCTTGTTTTGTCCCACGGCAGTATGTGGGGGCAAGGGCTTGAGCTTATTTTAGATTATCTTCGAATGATTCTTCATCCTGATATTATAAAGTATCATCTTATTTTGGAAGAATTAAAAAGGAAAGAGAAGGAGCTACGTTTTTTATATCAAACAATAGGCAAGCTGGATGCCTGCATAGCTATTGCAGCGTACCGGAATACTTTGGCATATTGGACATCTCCCATGGAGAAGGAAGGAGAGAGGCTGGAAATCTTGGAAGGCTACCATCCCCTGCTTGCCGATCCGGTGGCTAATAGTTTGAAATTGACAAAGGGATTGCTTCTTACCGGCTCCAATGCCTCCGGGAAATCTACATTCTTAAAAATGATCGGGGTAAATATTCTTCTGGCACAGGCAATTAATACGGTACATGCAAAAAAGCTGTATCTTCCTTGCTGCAGAGTAATGACCTGTTTATCGGTTAAGGACTCCTTATTGTTGTCAGAAAGCTATTACGTGGCAGAAATTAAGGCAGTGAAGAATATTTTTGAACAGGCAGAAGCAGGAGAGAAAATTATTTGTCTGGTAGATGAGCTGCTTCGGGGAACCAATACCATGGAAAGAATTGCAGCAGGAGCAGAGATTTTAAGACAAATGAGACAAAAAGGTATGGTGGTACTGGCAGCTACTCATGACAGGGAGCTGACAGAGATTTTGGACAATGACTTTGAGAATTATCACTTTAAAGAAGCTATCTCCGGGAAAGAGCTGCATTTTAGTTATCATCTTTTACCCGGGAGAGCAGATACGACCAATGCGATATCTCTGTTGAATCATATGGGATATGATGCCAAGATTGTGGAGGGAGCAAGAAAACGTTTAGAGAAATTTCAGAAGGAGGGTGTATGGGTATGAAGGTAACAATCTATACAGATGGTTCTGCCAGAGGTAATCCCGATGGACCGGGAGGCTATGGCTGCGTGCTGCAATATATAGACTCCAAGGGACAGCTTCATGAGAGGGAGTTTTCTGCAGGCTTTGTAAAAACAACAAATAACAGAATGGAAATGATGGCTGTAATTGTAGGCTTGGAAGCCTTGACAAAGCCCTGTGAAGTAGTGGTGGTTTCCGATTCCAAGTATGTTACGGATACCTTCAATCAGCACTGGATGGATAACTGGCTGAAAAAGAATTGGAAGACAAGTACAGGAAAGCCGGTAAAAAATAAATCCTTATGGCTTCGTATGCTGAAAGCAATGGAACCCCATAAGGTTGAATTTCGCTGGATTAAGGGACATGCCGGCCATCCGGAAAATGAAAGATGTGATTCGTTGGCAACATCGGCGGCTGACTCCGGAAATTTATTTATTGATCCCATGGAGGATTAAAAGGGTTTATCTTGCACTTTAACCCAACTGGTGCTATCATAAAGGATAAGAAAGGTAGGGATAGGTTATGGAAAAATTAGTAGCATTTATTAACGCATTTTTATCTTACGGCGCTTTGTTTTGTTTTATTGTGGTTCTGTGTATCATTGCAGCATTTATCGGAATCAGATTAAGAAAAAATAAAAATGCCAAGGAAGTAGGATAGAAGCAATAATCCTAAGAATAAATTTAACATAAAGGAATACGCGTTATTGCGTATTCTTTTTTTGTTGACAGAAACAGTCTGCACCATTATACTAGGGAGTACACGCACCACAAGATGTAGTTTTTAGGATAAAAGTTATCTACTATATTATGTGTTGATATAAAAGATTTTCAGCAAAAAAAGTGTTTGATTTCTGAAAATAACAACAAAAGCAAAGGATATAAAGGGGAATGTCTATGAGCGATGTAAGCAGTGAGAACAAAGGAACTGATACGATTAACTATGGGGCTGAATATACAACCGACAAGCCAGTAAAGGTAATTAAAAAGGACGGAAGTACAGAAGATTTTAATGTACAAAAAGTCATCAATGCGGTAGGAAAAAGTGCTTACCGCGCACTGACTAAATTTACGGAAGAAGAGAAAATCAGAATCTGCAGATTTGTGGTTGAGAAGGTAAATGAATTAGACAGTAATGAGATTCCTATTCCTATTATGCATAACATTGTAGAAAGTGCTTTGGAAGAGATTAAGCCTATCGTGGCTAAAAGCTACCGTGACTATCGAAATTACAAGCAGGATTTTGTCAGGATGCTGGATGATGTGTATAAGAAAAGCCAGTCTATCATGTATGTAGGAGATAAGGAGAATGCAAATACGGATTCTGCTTTGGTTTCCACTAAAAGAAGTCTTGTTTTTAATCAGTTAAATAAAGAATTGTATCAGAAATTTTTTATGACCACGGAGGAGATTCAGGCCTGTCGTGACGGCTATATTTACGTGCATGATATGTCTGCCAGAAGAGATACCATGAACTGTTGTCTTTTTGACGTTAAAAATGTTCTCTCCGGCGGATTTGAAATGGGTAATATTTGGTATAACGAGCCAAAGACTCTGGATGTTGCCTTTGACGTTATCGGTGATATCGTATTAAGTGCTGCCAGTCAGCAATATGGCGGTTTTACTGTTCCCAGTGTGGATCTGATATTAGAGCCTTATGCCCAAAAATCCTACGACCGCTATGTAGAAAAATTTATTCGCCTGGGGATTGAACAAAGTAAGGCGGAGGAAGAAGCCTTAAAGGATGTAGAAAAAGAAATGGAACAGGGCTTCCAGGGCTGGGAATATAAGTTTAACACCGTAGCCAGCAGCCGTGGTGATTATCCCTTTATTACAGTAACTGCAGGTACGGGAACAGGACGGTTTGCCAAAATGGCAACTGTAGTGATGCTTCGTGTAAGAAAAGGCGGACAGGGGAAAAAGGAATGTAAAAAGCCGGTGCTTTTTCCTAAAATTGTTTTTCTTTATGATGAAAATCTTCATGGTCCGGGAAAACCACTGGAAGATGTATTTGAGGCCGGTGTTGAGTGTTCAGCCAAGACCATGTACCCTGATTGGCTGTCTCTTACAGGAAAAGGCTATGTGGCCAGCATGTATAAGCAATATGGTAAGATTATTTCCCCTATGGGATGCCGTGCCTTTTTATCGCCCTGGTATGAAAGAGGAGGTATGCATCCGGCAGATGAAAAAGACAGTCCTATTTTTGTAGGACGATTTAATATAGGTGCTGTTTCTTTACATTTACCTATGATTCTTGCTAAGTCAAGACAGGAGAGCAAGGATTTTTATCAGGTACTGGACTATTATCTGAATCTGATCAGACAATTACATATTCGTACCTATGCTTACTTAGGGGAAATGAGAGCATCTACCAATCCTCTGGCTTACTGTGAGGGTGGATTTTTAAACGGAAATCTGAAGCTGACAGATAAAATTAAGCCCTTGTTGAAGAGTGCCACCGCATCCTTTGGAATCACTGCCTTTAATGAGCTTCAAATGCTTTATAATGGGAAGTCGTTGGTAGAGGACGGTAACTTTGCCCTTGAGATATTGGAGCATATCAATAAAAGAATCAATGAATTTAAAGAAGAAGACGGTAATCTGTACGCAATTTACGGTACTCCTGCAGAGAATTTATGCGGACTTCAGGTACAGCAGTTTAGAAGAAAATACGGAATTATTGAAGGAGTATCTGACAGGGAATATGTCAGCAACAGCTTTCATTGTCATGTAACGGAGGATATAACACCTATTCAAAAGCAGGATTTGGAAGGAAGATTCTGGGATTTATCAAATGGTGGAAAAATCCAATATGTAAAATATCCTATTGATTATAACCTGGAAGCAGTTAAGACATTGATTCGCAGAGCCATGGATTTAGGATATTATGAAGGTGTTAATCTTTCTCTTTCTTACTGTGATGACTGTGGTCATCAGGAACTGGAAATGGATGTCTGCCCTAATTGCGGAAGCAGTAACCTTACTAAAATTGACCGAATGAACGGTTATCTGTCTTATTCACGTGTTCATGGTGACACTCGTCTGAATGATGCGAAAATGGCAGAAATTGCAGAAAGGAAGTCAATGTAACTATGAGATATCACAACATCACCAAGGATGATATGCTGAATGGTGACGGATTAAGGGTAGTGCTATGGGTAGCGGGCTGCACTCACTGCTGTAAGGGCTGCCAAAATCCTGTAACCTGGGATCCGGACGGTGGACTTCATTTTGATGAAGCCGCTAAAAAAGAAATTTTTGAACAGCTGGATCAGAGTTATATTTCCGGAATTACTTTTTCCGGAGGAGATCCCCTGCATCCGGCGAACAGCCTTGAAATTAAAAATCTTATGATTGAGATAAAAGAGAAATATCCTAAAAAAACAATATGGCTTTACACCGGTTCCGTATGGGAAGAAATTTGGCAGATGCCTTTACTTCAATATGTGGATGTAGTAGTGGACGGAGAGTTTGTACAGGAATTGAAGGATGCAAGACTTTTATGGAAGGGAAGCTCCAACCAGAAGGTCATAGATGTACAGAAAACATTAAAGAGTGATGAACCAGGGGTTCCTATATTGCATTGCTTAAATTACGGAAATCATAACTAAAGGAAATGAAAATAAAATGGCAAAAAAGATAGCAAAATTTGAAAAAGTCAGCTTAATAGAATTTAAAAAAGGAATAGAAGAGTTGTTTCCTGAACTTTCGCAGGAAAAAATGCAGGAAATGTACGATAAAATAAAGCTTCCTGCAAGAGCAACAAAAGGAAGTGCAGGTTATGACTTTTTTCTGCCTTTTTCTTTTCAATTATTACCGCAGGAGGGAATAAAGATCCCTACCGGTATCCGTGTAAAAATGGAAGGGGATTGGGTATTAAAGCTTTATCCCAGAAGTGGTCTGGGCTTTAAGTTTCGACTTCAGCTGAATAATACCGTAGGTATTATAGATAGTGACTATTATTATTCTGATAATGAAGGTCATATTTTTGCAAAGATAACCAATGATTCTAAAGAAAATAAAGAAATTGTATTAAAGACCGGAGATGGTTTTATGCAGGGAATCTTTTTAGAATACGGTATTACGGTAGATGACGAGGCTGAGGGCATCAGAAACGGTGGCTTTGGAAGTACCGGTTAGAATAGGAAAAGTAAGCTTTGGCTGTTGCTATACAAATGCAACAGCCATTTTTATCATATAGGAAAGTTCTTCTTATTTAGGACAGCGGTCAAAGCCGGGATTATACATATAAAAGTTTTTAGGATCTAAATCCTCCTGAACTCTTCGTAAGCCTTCTCCGAAACGCTGAAAGTGTACGATTTCCCGTTCTCTCAGAAAACGAATAGGATCAGCCACATCCGGATCGTCAATGACTCTCAGGATATTATCATAGGTGGTACGTGCTTTTTGTTCTGCGGCAAGATTTTCATGAAGATCTGTAATAATATCTCCCTTGGATTGGAATTCGCAGGCATTAAAGGGAACACCTCCGGCAGCTTGTGGCCAGATTCCTATCGTATGATCAATATAATAGGGGCCAAAGCCGGAGCGTTCTATTTCTTCCATGCTGAGATTTCTTGTTAATTGATGAACGATAGTACCCACCATTTCGAAATGTGACAGCTCTTCTGTACCAATATCCGTTAATAAAGCGGAAACCTCCCGATAAGGAGAAGCATACCGTTGCGACAAATATCGCATACTGGCACCCAGTTCTCCATCCGGTCCTCCATATTGAGAAATAATATATTGTGCCAGCCTGGCATTAGGTGTTTTAATATTCACAGGATATTGCAGTCTCTTTTCATAATCCCACATTTATTCCATACCTCCTTCCCAGGGCCAGGGTTGCGTGGTCCACAGAAAATCATTTCCCGTCTGCTGAGCAAAAGCCAGGGTCAGAGGACCGTACATATCGGCATATTCTTTCATTTTATCTTTTTTTAATCGATTATAATAGGTGAAATAACGCATGGCTTCCTGATTACAGGGATGAGTATCCAAAAATAAAGTGATTTCCGTAACAGCAAAGTCAAGGATGCTGATTTCTTTTAATAGTTTTTGCGATTCACAATTCATCTTACACATCTCCTTCCAGAAAAAGGCTTATATAAATCTTTAAACAGAGTTCCTTTACAAAAAGCTTCTTCCAGATTTTCATAAAGATGGGTAAACTCCTGCAGGGGAACATAAGCCATTCCCAAAGGAAGCTGATTTAATAGTTGATATTCACTAAAAAATTCTTTCATAAGGATCCTTTCTTATTCTCTTTCTTTAAAATATGCTTGCAGATAAATTTCGTACCATGAAAAGGCTTGATTTAATCCAAGTATTGTGTAAAAATTAAATGATTAAGATAAAACGGATGGTGGTTAGTATACTGCCCAGATCAGAATTATAAAAGAAGTGAGGAATTAAGATGACAAAGATCAGAACACGTTTTGCTCCAAGTCCTACAGGCCGTATGCATGTAGGAAATTTGAGAACAGCCTTATATGCCTACTTAATTGCAAAGCATGAAGGCGGTGATTTTTTATTAAGAATTGAGGACACAGACCAGGAAAGATTTGTTGAAGGTGCTATTGATATTATCTACAGAACACTGGATAAAACAGGCTTAATTCATGATGAGGGTCCTGATAAGGATAAAGGCTTTGGTCCCTATGTACAAAGTGAAAGACAGGAACAGGGGATTTACCTTGAATATGCAAAGCAGCTGGTAGAAAAAAAAGAAGCATATTATTGCTTTTGTGATAAAGAGCGTTTGGCAGGTCTTAGCCGTACAGTAGCAGGAAAAGAAATAAATGTCTATGATAAGCATTGCTTATCCTTAACAAAGGAGGAAGTAGAGGAAAAGCTGGCCATGGGTATTCCCTATGTTATCCGCCAGAATAATCCTACGGAAGGAAGTACCACCTTTTCTGATGAAATTTACGGAGATATTACTGTAGATAATTCAGAGTTGGATGATATGATCCTGATTAAATCAGATGGTTTCCCTACCTACAACTTTGCTAATGTAGTAGATGATCATCTGATGGGAATTACCCACGTGGTAAGAGGAAATGAATATTTATCCTCCTCTCCCAAGTATAATCGTTTATATGAGGCTTTTGGCTGGCAGGTACCTACTTATGTACACTGTCCTCTTATCACAGATGAAGAGCATAAAAAACTATCAAAAAGATGCGGACATTCTTCCTATGAAGATTTAATTGAGCAGGGATTTTTAACAGAAGCTGTAGTAAATTTTGTAGCCTTACTGGGCTGGAGTCCTGTAGGCAATGAAGAAATTTTTTCCTTAGAGGAATTGGTTCAGGCCTTTGATTATAAGCATATGTCTAAATCTCCGGCAGTATTTGACTATACCAAGCTTAAATGGATGAATGGTGAATATATTAAGGCTATGGATTTTGAGGCCTTTTATGAAAAAGCCCTGCCTTACTTAACACAGAGTATTACTAAAGAACTTGATTTAAGAAAGATTGGGGAGATGGTAAAAACAAGAATTGAAGTTTTCCCTGATATTATGCAGCATATCGATTTCTTTGAAGAGCTTCCTGAGTATGATACCACCATGTATACACATAAAAAAATGAAAACTACGGAAGCCACCTCCTTAGAGGTTTTAAAGGAAGTATTACCAATTTTAGAAAAAGTGGAAGATTACAGTAATGATAGTTTGTATGGGGCTTTATCAGATTACGTAGCTCAAAAGGAATATAAAAATGGTTATGTTATGTGGCCGGTAAGAACAGCAGTCAGCGGAAAGCAGATGACTCCGGCAGGGGCTACAGAGATTATGGAGATTTTAGGGAAAGAAGAATCTATCAAAAGAATTAAAAAAGGAATTGAAAAGCTGGAAAATGCAGTCAGCCAGTAATTCACAAAAAATAGCAATTTGTCATGAGCGGGGGCCTATGCTTGTAATGGCAGGGCCCGGCTCGGGCAAAACCTTTGTAATGATTGAAAGGATTTTATTTCTTCTCCATAAAGTAAAAATTCCCCCACAACAAATACTTGTAATTTCATTTTCAAGGGCAGCAGCCCTGCAACTAAAAGAACGTTTCTATATCAGGAATCAGTACAAGATGGAAGAGATTACCTTTGCAACCTTCCATGCATTCTTTTTTCAAATTTTAAAAGAAGTCTATCACTACACATCCAATGATATTATCCAATGGAAAGAAAAAATCGATATCTTAGTAACAATTTTAATGGATCCTCATTTTACAGCAGAGGATATGGGGCAAGAAGTTTCCCCCCTAAAGTTTCGGGAAAGAGCAGAGGAGCTTTTGCAAAAAATTTCATATTATAAGAATAGAGGTAAAAAGGAATGGGTAGAAAAAGAGGATAGCTGCTTTGCTGCCATTTATAAAGAATATAATCAGATTATTCATAGCAGTCATAAGTTAGATTTTGATGATATGGGTTTACTTTGTCTGCAATTATTACAAAAAGATAAGATAATCTTACAAAAATGGCAGAATAGATTTTCTCATATAATGATAGATGAGTTTCAAGATATTAATGAAATTCAATTTCGGATTATCAGTCTTTTAAGTAAAGAAAGCAGAAATCTGTTCGTAGTAGGAGATGATGATCAGGCAATTTACAGCTTCCGTGGTGCATCTCCTAAATTTATGCTTCAGTTTGCAGAATTCTTTCCGGATACAAAAAGGGTATTACTGGAGACAAATTACAGATGTAGCAGTCAAATTGTTGAAAAGTCATTACAGTTGATTAAAGATAATCAATATCGCCTGGATAAAGATATTAAGGCCCATCATAGTTCAAATGATAAGGTAATATTTGCAGGCTTTCC
>JAFYWD010000111.1 GCA_017558205.1 Lachnospiraceae bacterium
ACCATTCGCAATACTATGATAGCCATAAATTCCTTTTATGTTAGAATAATACTCTCCCTATTAAGTCAAGTCTTTTTTCCTTTAAATAAAGGATTTTTTTACTATATATCTCAGTAGAACGAGCCATAATCATGGATATTTCTCTGTATCTGGTACTAAAATAGCGGTTTTTGGGTACACGAAGTAAAACGTCTCTTATTTTTTCGCTTTACATGGCCTTTTGTATACCCTTCCCTCTATGGCAGCTTACCTCCCGTATCTACCAGGTTCTCCCTTTTCAAGGGACCTAACTTCCTTCGTTCTGCCTATCCATAACCAGGGTGTCAGCTTAGCTCCTCGACAGGGTCTGTGCCCTATGGTGAATATTCCTACCGACTACTGGCTCATTCTTTGTTTTTTTATTTTACTGACTTCGCTTCCTGTAACAGCACCTTTCGGTGGACGTTTTCCTGTACATTCCACTTTCCTTCAGCCTTCCTGCGTGGCTGAATTTAATCTTTATTCTTCATAAAAACTAAACTCAACCACGAAAGTCTGCGTTGCTTTTATGCTGTCTGCAACTGTGGTCTTTTTATATCATTTAACAGCTTTGTTCCATCATAGGTCACACCTTTGGTCAGTATTGTGTAAAATATCCGTAATACCTTACACGCCACTGCCACTACCGATTGCATCTTCTTTAACGGGTTCTTTTCCCGTGTCCGGTAGTAACTGTGTACCTCCCGAAACTCTTCATTCTTCCCTATCACGGAAATCGCTGCTTCATACAATACATATCTCAGCCGTTTTCTGCCACGGTAACTGATGCGACTTTCTCCCTTATATTTCCCGGATTCATTCGCCACAATGGCATATCCTGCCAGTTTCTGAAGCTGTTTTGGGTTGTCAAAACGTTTGATATCACCTACTTCTGCAATAAACCCACTGACTGTAATCATACCTATTCCCTTGATTTCCAGTAATTTATCTATATAGGGTATCTCCATCAGCTTCTCTTCCAGTTTATTTAGCAGTTCATCCATTCTGGACGAATAGGAACTGTAATCCTCTAATAAAAGCTTCAGTTCCATCCTTGCTGCTTCCGGTGCCTCCTTGCTTCCGACACTATGCTCGGCTGCATTCACCAGGGTCTTTGCCCTCTTTAGTCCTGCGCCACGCAGCTTTATGTCCCTCCACATCTTATTTACACCTTCCGCTCCAAGCTTTACGATATCCACCGGCAGCGGAGCCGCTTTTAATACAATGATTCCACTGACAGCATCCAGTTTTCCATAAACGTCTTTATATTCCGGAAAATAAATGCTGAACCATCTAGCAAGCCGGTTCTTGATTCTTGTAAGTTCCTCCTGCGTCTGAAAACGCAGATTGGATAAGCTTCGGATTTCTGCATAAACTCCTGTTGGTATATATGGGTAGGAAAATCTTCCTTCATTCACAAGCGCTGCTATTGTTTTCGGATCCTTACGGTCATTCTTATTCGGATTATTATCATCCAGCTCTTTGGATTTCTTCACATGATGAGGATTTACATGCACCGGCTTCATTCCGTTGTCCTGCAGGAATTTTCCAAGAGAGAACCAGTAATGTCCTGTCGGTTCCATTCCCGGAATCACAACCTCCTTGCCGTACTTTTCCATGATATCCGTCATCCAGGTCTTGAAGCTTAAAAATCCTTCTTCCGTATTGCGGAATTCAAATGGTTTTTTGGAATATTCATAGTTTCTCCAGTCAAATGCCCTTGCAAAATGGGTTTCGCTTCCAACATCAATACCAACGATTAAAGTTTTTTCAGTTATGGATTCAATTTTTGCGTTTTGTGTGTTATAATTCATTTCAAATACCTCTCTTGTTTCATAAGATTTTTTACTAACCGTCCAAAGTCAGTAATCTTATTTTACACTGAGGTATTTTTTTCTCAACCTTCTTTCTCGGAATTCCTTATATTTGAATTATACAGGAAGCTCCACGCATTCCCATCACATATCCATTGCTACCATTTTTTAAAAGTGGAAACGTGATTTTAGTAGTAAGCCACCGTTCCGATTCCATACTTGCTTCCCACATAAGAAACATAAAAATAAACCAGCGTCTCGCATTTAGGTCTGCATTTTCATAGCAATAACTTGTTTCTGCAAGATAATGAACACCTTCCTCAATCCGATTTTTTATATAAGGAAATTCCTGCATGAGCAACTCTGCTGTCTTTTCCTCTAAACGCTTTCTCCACTTTGCATCATATACAACCATATTGCTCTGGTATGTTTTTCCCTTCTTTACAAGCAAATCCATTTTTTCTAGTATTTCTACTTCGTCCTCAAGGTACGGTACACCCACTCCCAATTCTACACTCAGTTCCTCTACTGTCTTTGGTTTTTCATACGCCGCAATGATAATATTTCCCGGCAATTTTCGCTCAAACAATTCCCAATATCCCTTAGAACTATTTCCCGCTACGATAAATATGTACAAACTTACACTAATTCATACAAATCTATACTTTGTCTCATTTCACAATGTAGACTTCCTACTTCTCCGTGTCCGATTTTGCCAAGGCTACTTTCGTTTGCTATAACACTCCATAGGCGTAAATTCCCTAGTAGCGATAGGTACATGTTAGTATCGTCTTTCTAGTGACTTTATACTAATCGTAATTATTCAGTTCCTTCATAATTACGTTGCAAAAATCCAATAGAATCCGCTTCGCTGATGGGATTTTTGCATAACCGAATCATGTTCTTACGGACTCAGCAGTAAATGCTTCGTCCTATTAGTTCTGAATAGTTACATTACATAATTTGCTAAATTTATACTTGCATTCAAATCTCTATCTATCACCAAACCACACGCTTCACAACGGTAGATTCTATCCGATAGTTTGAGATTCTTTTTGATATGTCCACAACAAGAACATTTCTTAGAACTTGGAAACCAACGGTCGGCTTCTACAAGTAAAATGCCCGCTCGTTCACATTTATATTTGATTTGTCGTTTCAAC
>JAFYWD010000112.1 GCA_017558205.1 Lachnospiraceae bacterium
ACCTACACCATTGAAGGAGAGATTTCGACAGACAGACCGGAGCTGGATAAACCCCTGATAGTAGAAAAGGATGTTACCTTTAAGGGCGGAACTATCAGCCTGGATTATGGCGGAATTTTACTGGGGGCCAACGCAACCTTTGAAGGTACTGATTTAAAATTTAATAATTTTGCTTATATGGGTATTTTTGCCAATGGACATGAGCTGAATCTGTCAGACAGCACCATTCAATGGAACGGACAGGATCCTTTCTCCATTGTGGCAGGAGGAGTAAAAAATAATCCTCTTTTTTCAGCAGCAGAGGGGTTAGAAGCAAAGATCGATTTGAGAGATGTTACCTTCAGCAATGAGAAAGGAGAGGACCTGGCAGTATATGCAGGAAATGTCTATAATATCAGCCCGGAAGTGGTGGGTGGAACAGCCCAGCCCATAGGAGAGGCAGGCTATGAGAAGCCGGTAACTATCACAGTAGGAGATATTAATGGAGCAAAAGCAACGGTATATGGCAGAGGTGCTGCCTATACAGGAAGCAAGCTGGGGGATGCCAATGGTACTCTGGCTGTCTATGATAAGATTTATGTAACGAATGAATGTACCACCAATGAAAATGTACATATTATCATTGAAAATCCGGAGGATATTACTTGTGTGGATGGTGCCACAGGCCTGGCAGGAGAGATTTATGTGGGAGCCAGGCTTACTGTAGCCCCTGTGGATTCCACACAAAAAACCTTGGCTGCAAAAAATTTGGGGAGCATTTCTTTAGATACAAAAAACAGCCGGGAGGGAAAGGTAAGTGTAAAGCTTACCAATGATGGAGTTACCGGCTTTTACCCTACGGCAGACATGAATATTCCGGAAAATACTATTTTAGATATCTCGGATATGATGTACAGCATGATAATAGATCGTTTGTCAGGAGGCGGAAAGCTAATTCTTGGTTTAGATCAGATTCTTACCATTACCGGCCAGGTAAGTCAGACTACGGGAGTAGCAATCGAAAAGTTTTTTGCAGATTCCTATGAAACAGGAGGAACTGCCATAGGAGGTTATTCTTATATTGAGGCTGCCAATTCTACAGAGAATTCCTTTTATTTTATTCCGGAAGAAGGCTCTGATATGGAATTTATTTTTTCAGAGGGAGTATGGACAACCTCAGGTTCTTCAGAAGTAGAGATTTTGGAAAAAATCGTTAGTATTGAAGCTGCACAGGAAGAAGTCAGGGTTGCAGTAGGAGAAGCTACCATTTATGACGATCTTACCATAGAGTGGGAGGAGCAAGCACTTTATTGTCAGCTGGGTTATCTTCCCATGAATCTTTTATACAATGATTCCGGAGAGGGAATTATAAGAAGTGAAGATGAATATGGGTATTATGGCTATACCTTTTCCATAGGAGAACAGGAATATTTGGTAGGTGTTACGGAAAGTCAGATTAGCTTTCAGCCTTCCCTACCGGAGGGGACTCATAAGTTTACCTTTAAAATTCCGGCAGAATATGTTACTACCAATGAGGAAAAGCAGTTTTCCTTTACCATGATTGTAGGGGACGGTATTGGCCAGTTGCCGCCGGAAAAAGGAACAGGCACAGCTACTGTTACGATGTCAGACCGGACTTATGGAGAGGAAGCCTCCTTACCTAATGTAGTTTCTGATACAAATGATATCAAAGATGCCATTTTTACCTATTCCGGAACCAAGGCAGATGGAAGTGAGTATGGACCTTCTCTTCAGATGCCTGAGGAAGCAGGCTCTTATCAGGTAGAGGCTGTGCTTCCTGAAAATGAGAATTACAAAGAAGCAAAAGCCACAGCAGAGTTTGTTATCAGAAAGAGAGAACTTCAGATTCAAAATGTAATTATTGTGGATAAGTATTATGACGGAACTACGGAAGCGGGGATAATTTCTCTGACCATTACAGATGAGCTTTCCCAGCCTGTCGTTCTGTCTGAGGGAAGTGATTATCAGCTGCAGGCGGCTTTTACGACAGCAGAAATAGGAAATAATAAAGAGGTTACTGTTACCGTTACTCTTTTAAATAATAATTATG
>JAFYWD010000113.1 GCA_017558205.1 Lachnospiraceae bacterium
AGTAGACCCAAGGAAGTCGGTAGAAAGTATCTGGGAGAAGAAAAGCAAGAGTTGAGACCCAAGGAAGCTACCTGAAAGTATCTGGGAGAAAAAAAGCAAGAGTTGAGACCCAAGGAAGCTACCTGAAAGTATCTGGGAGAAAAAAAGCAAGAGTTGAGACCCAGACAAGCCGGCTGTACAAGCCACCATGAAAAACTTAAGATAAATAGACAAATTATAATATTCACACCAGACAAATATCTCAAAACTATGTTTAAATTACAAAAAATAATAGAAAAATAATAACAAAAAATACTTATTACACATCAAAAATGTGGCTTTCCCAAAGCTTGGGTTACAGAAACCAAACAAAAACCAACAAAAACCAAAATAACACATGTTAAAAACCACAAAAACATTTAAAATACAGAAAAAATACAAGGAAAATAGAAAAGGAAGGTGTTGTTTTTTGTTGACTTAATTTTGTAAACATACTATAATCAAACTATCTAAATAGTTATATTTTGGTAACAGTCCAGCCATAACCAATCACATTGCTGCTTGGTTATGGGAGAAAGAGTAAAAATAGAGAAAGCATCCCCGGCTCGCTGAAAGCGACTTTAAATCCGGGGGATGCCGGGAGCATGAAGCTGAAGGCTGAACTGTTACATATTTTTCTCAATCATGTAAAAGGAGAATAGGAGATGGAGAATAAGCAAAGGATTATCCAGGAACTGGTTCCCGGAAAGCAGGTTACTTTAGCTCATATTATTGCCAGTCCGGACCCGGTTATGTACAGTAAGCTGGGATTAAAGCCTGGAGTGGAGGAAAGCAGAGCTGCTTTGGGAATTGTTACGGTAAGTCCCGCGGAAACAGCAATTATCATGGCTGACATCGGTGTGAAGTCTTCCGGTGCTGCCCTTGGTTTTGTGGATCGTTTTTCCGGTTCCGTGATTGTAACGGGAACAGTCTCTGAGGTGGAAGCATCCTTAGAAGCCATGCTTTCTTATGTGGAAAAGATCTTGGCATATTCCGTCGTACCGATTACTCGTACCTGATGGTAGGTGAAGAATGAAAAAGATTATTTTGATGGGAAGCAGCAGAGCCGGTAAGACTACTCTGACGCAGGCTTTGCGGGGTGAGAAAATAGTACATAAAAAAACCCAGTATATTAATCATTACGATGTAATCATTGATACGCCGGGAGAATATCTGCAGTGCGGCAGACTTGGAAGAGCGCTGGCGCTTTATTCTTATGAAGCAGATGTGGTTGGCTTACTGGCTTCCTCCATCGAACCTTTTTCCCTTTACCCTCCCAACGTAACCTGTATGGTGAACCGGGATGTCATAGGAATTGTAACTAAGATTGATCAGCCCGGTGCTGACAGAGAGCTGGCTGCTTCTTGGCTTAGGAATGCCGGCTGTGAGACAATTTTCTATGTTAATTCCAAAACAGGAGAGGGTATTTCACAGCTGATGGAATACTTAAGGGAGCCGGGGGATGTACTACCTTGGGAGAAGGAATAAAAATATAGCTATCAGTAACTGTTGTAACAGTTCATAGTGCAGGAAGTTCTCAGAAAAAGCTGTCAGAACTTATTACAACTATCATAAAACAAATAAGAAGGAGAAGAAAAATGGCACTGAATGAATACGAAATCAAAAAAATGATATGCGACGTAGGAAGAAGAATCTATGATCGTAACATGGTAGCAGCAAATGACGGTAATATCTCCGTTAAGCTGAATGACAATGAATTTTTATGTACACCTACAGGAGTATCCAAAGGATTCATGACACCTGAATTTATCTGTAAAGTAGATGCACAGGGTAACGTAATTCAGGCGAATAAAGGTTTCAAGCCTTCATCAGAAATTAAGATGCACATGAGAGTATATGCAAAAAGACCTGACGTAGGATCTGTAGTTCATGCTCATCCTACCTTTGCAACAGCTTTTGCAATTGCAGGTATTCCTTTAACACAGCCTATTATGCCTGAAGCTGTAATCGCTCTTGGATGTGTTCCCATTGCACCTTACGGAACTCCTTCTACCATGGAAATTCCTGACAGATTAGAGCCTTATTTAGATCATTTTGATGCTGTATTACTGGAAAGCCACGGTGCTTTAACCTGGTCTACAGACTTAATGGCAGCTTATATGAAGATGGAATCCCTGGAATTCTATGCTGAATTATTATACAAAGCCAAACAGCTGGGCGGACCTAAGGAATTTGATAAAGAGCAGATTGCAAAATTATATGAAATCAGAAGAAAAATGGGACTTCCCGGACGTCATCCTGCAAACCTTTGCCAGAACAAAGGAAAAGAAAACTGTCATAACTGTGGCGGCGGATGCAGTACAGCACCTGCAGCAGGAAGCGGTGACAGCCAGGAATTGGTAGCAGCAATTACTAAAAAAGTATTAGAACAATTAGGCAAATAATCATATGAAGAATAGACAACTGGAAAATAAAATTAACGATATTGTGGAGAGTGGAATCTTAAAAGGAATCATGTCTCTGGAGGTTGCAGTAAAGTTAATTGAGGCTGTAGAGCTTAAGGCAAAGGAAATGGGACTGAAGGTAGTCATCGCCGTTTCCGATGCCTCCGGAAGACCCATAGCCGTACATTGTATGGATGGAGCCTTCTATGGCAGCTTTGATGTAGCATTGAATAAAACTTATACATCCACAGCCTTCCAGATGCCCACCGCCAAGCTGGCAGAGCTTTGTAAGCCGGGGGGAGATTTTTATGGATTACAGTTTTCCAATGATGGAAAAGTAATGATATTGGGCGGAGGCGAGCCGCTTATGGTAGGAACTACCATGATAGGAGCCATCGGAGTATCAGGAGCAAGTGCAAAGGATGACTCGGATCTGGCTGCCTACGGCAACGAGGCCCTGAAGGAGGTAATAGCGTGTCTGTAGACGAACGTATGGTCCATGACATTGTACAGAAGGTTATGGCTAATATGCAGATTAATTCCGAAGTAACCGGAATGCACGGAGTTTTCAAGTGCATGCATAAAGCCATTGAAGCTTCCATCGAAGCGCAGAAAAAGGTTCGTGTAATGACCTTGGATCAGAGAGAAAAAATAATTTCCATTATACGTAAAAAAGTGCATGAAAATGCTGAAATTTTAGCAAATATGGGTGTGAATGAAACAGGAATGGGAAATGTAGGAGATAAAATTCTCAAGCATCAGCTGACCGCAGAAAAAACACCCGGAACAGAAGATATTAAAACGGTAGCATGGAGCGGAGACAGAGGTCTTACTCTGGTAGAAATGGGACCCTTCGGAGTAATCGGTGCCATCACACCGGCTACCAATCCTTCCGAAACAGTGATCTGTAATTGTATCGGAATGCTGGCAGGAGGAAATACGGTAGTATTTAATCCTCATCCCAACGCAAAGAAAACAACAATTTATACCATCAATATGATTAACGAAGCTTCTCTGGAGGCAGGCGGACCGGATAATATTGCGGTAACTGTAGAAGAGCCTACCATGGAATCCTCTTCCATTATGATGAAGCATCCTGCTATTCATTTGCTGGTAGCAACAGGCGGACCGGGAGTAGTTACTGCCGTTCTTTCTTCCGGAAAGAGAGCCATCGGTGCAGGAGCAGGAAATCCTCCGGTACTGGTTGATGAAACAGCAGACGTAAGAAAGGCTGCCAAAGATATTATTAACGGTTGTACCTTTGATAATAATCTTCCCTGTATTGCAGAAAAAGAAATTGTTGCCGTAGACAGTGTGGCAGATGAGCTGATGAATTATATGATCAGTGAAAACGGCTGTTATCTGGCAGATAAAGAAGTTCTGGATAAGCTGGTGAATACCGTACTTACTCCCAAGGGAGCATTAAACAGAAAATGCGTGGGAAGAGATGCAAGAACCTTACTTTCCATGGTGGGAGTTGATGTAGGACCGGAAATAAGATGTATCGTTTTTGAAGGTGAGAAGGAGCATCCTTTAATCGCAGAAGAATTAATGATGCCTATTCTTGGTATGGTAAGAGTAAAGGATTTTGAAGAAGGTGTGGAAACAGCCCTTTGGCTGGAGCACGGCAACAGACATTCTGCTCATATCCATTCTAAAAATGTGGATCATATAACTGCTTATGCAAGAGCTATGGATACCGCCATTCTTGTAAAGAACGGTCCCAGCTATGCAGCTCTTGGTTTTGGAGGAGAAGGCTATTGTACCTTTACTATTGCATCCAGAACAGGTGAGGGTCTGACAGCAGCTCACAGCTTTACAAAGAGCAGACGTTGTACAATGTCTGATAGTTTATGTATTAGATAACAGAAGGAGGCACATTATGTCAGTAAGAGAACAGGATGTGGAATTGATCGTAAGACAAATCCTGGATCAGATGGGGCAGGCTGCTCCCGCTCCTGCTACTGCAAGAACTGCAGGCGCAGGAATTCCTTCTACAGCTCATGTGGCTATGCTGACTGAGCTGGGAAAATTTGAAATCAAGGAATATCCCATGCCGGAAGTAGGTGATAACGATATCCTTGTAAAGGTAGAAGGATGCGGTGTTTGCGGAACAGACGCTCATGAATTTAAAAATGATCCCTTTGGAATGATTCCTTTCGTACCGGGCCATGAAGGAACCGGAGAAATCGTGAAAATGGGTAAAAATGTAAAGAAGGATTCTGCAGGAAAGGATTTACAGGTGGGAGATAAAGTAGTTACCTGTATGATTTTTAAGGATAATCCGGAGATTACCATGTTTGATATGAATAAGCAGAATGTAGGCGGAGCCGATGTATACGGCTTGCTTCCTGATGATGATATTCATTTAAACGGATGGTTTGCAGATTATATATTAGTAAGAGGCGGATCTACTATTTTTAATGTAAGTGATTTGGATCTGGACTCCAGAATTTTAATAGAGCCCTGCGCAGTATTAATCCATGCAGTGGAAAGAGCAAAAACAACCAATATTCTTAAGTTTAACAGCAGAGTGGCAGTACAGGGATGTGGTCCTATCGGTCTTATCTGTATTGCAATCTTAAGAACTATGGGAATTGAAAATATTACTGCAGTAGATGGTAACCAGCAGAGACTGGAATTTGCAAAACGTCTGGGAGCTACTCAGACAGTGAACTTTATGGAGCATCAGGGAATTGAAGCGCTGACAAAAGCAGTGGAAGCGTCCTTTGACGGACATCTGGCAGATTTTGCCTTCCAGTGTACCGGTAATCCTAAGGCTCATGCAAATATCTACAAGTTTATCCGAAATGGCGGTGGACTTTGTGAATTAGGATTCTTCATCAACGGCGGTGATGCACAGATCAATCCTCATTTTGATTTATGTGCAAAAGAAATTACCTTGGTAGGCTCCTGGGTATATACCTTAAGAGATTATGCAACTACCTTTGATTTCTTAAAGAGAGCGAAGGGAATCGGACTTCCCTTATCTGAGCTAATTACTCATAGATATTCATTGGAAGAAATCAATGAGGCGTTAAAGAAGAATCTGGAAATGACAGGTCTTAAAATTGCCATTATCAATAAATAACAGAGCCTATCTTTAAAAAGAGCGGAAAGGATAGATCATGGGAGAAATGGCAAAACGTGAAAATCAGGAAGCAGTAGGTTTATTAGAGGTTTTTGGTCTGGTGTGTGCCTTTCTGGCAGCAGATGCAGGCTGTAAGGCGGCTAACGTACATTTGGAGGTTTTTGATAAAAATAAGCCGGGAAATGCAGATGCCCTTCCCGTACCCTTGCTGGTAACAGTAAAGTTCAGGGGAAGTGTGGCAGACGTAGAGGAAGCTATGAAGGCAGCAGAAGCAGTCGCTGCATCACACGCAGGAATTGTATCAAAGCATATTATTCCAAGACCCACTGCAGATACAGAAAAAATGCTGAAAATCAGCGCATTAGATAAAAATTAATCAAGTCCCCCCGGGGGATTACAGCTAAAATAGTTTTTAGGAGGAATAAAAAATGGCACAGGAAGCATTAGGAATGGTAGAAACAAGAGGACTTACAGCAGCAATTGAAGCAGCAGATGCAATGACAAAGGCAGCTGAAGTAGTATTAGTAGGAACAGAAAAAATTGGTTCCGGATTAGTAACAGTAATGGTACGTGGAGATGTAGGAGCTGTAAAGGCTGCTGTTGAGGCAGGAGAAAGTGCAGCAAGCAAGCTTGGTGAATTAGTAGCTACACATGTAATTCCCAGACCACACAGCGATGTAGAAAACATTCTTCCTAAGATTTAATAGGGAGGAAAGAAAAGGAGAACCGGCATGGCGAATGCATTAGGATTTATAGAAATCACCGGTGTAGTAGCGGCTATGGATGCCCTGGATATTATGTGTAAGGCAGCAGACGTTACACTGGCCACCTGGGAGAGAAAGCTGGGTGGAAGGCTGGTTACTCTGGTGGTTGAAGGAGAAGTAGAGGCAGTAAAACAATCGGTTGAGGCGGCAACTGCCAGAGCCTTAAAAAAACCGGTATCTACAGGAGTTATTCCCAATCCCCACCCGGAGATTGTAAAGATGATTGAATTATCTGCCAGTCGTTTTAAAGAAAAACAAGAGGAACAATAAATCGGCCCCTGAATGGGCGGTAAGGAGGAAACAGATATGGCATTAGAAGCATTAGGAATGGTAGAAACAAGAGGTTTAGTAGCAGCAATTGAAGCAGCAGATGCAATGTGTAAAGCAGCAAACGTAACCTTAGTAGGAACAGAAAAAATCGGTTCCGGATTAGTAACGGTAATGGTACGCGGAGATGTAGGAGCTGTAAAATCTTCTGTAGAGGCAGGAGAAAACAGCGCACGTGCTTTAGGCGAAGTTATCGCAACTCATGTAATTCCAAGACCTCACAATGATGTAGAAATGATTTTACCCAAAGTAAAATAGTTCATACAAATATTAAGGGGTGGTGTAGATCTTGAGTACTTATGGAAATGTAGAAGAAATTACCAAATTGGTATTACAGGTAATCGAAAGCACCAAAAAGGAAAGACCTACCTTTAAGGTTCCGGTAGGTATTTCAGCAAGACATATCCATTTAACCCAGGAAGATGTGGAAAAGCTGTTTGGAGAAGGCTATCAGTTAACAAAAAAGAAAGAACTGATGGGAGGACAGTTTGCTTCCAATGAGCAATGTACCATCGTAGGCTTAAAATTAAGGGCCATAGAGAACGTAAGAATTCTGGGACCTGTAAGAAGTAAGTCTCAGGTGGAGATTTCAGCTACCGATGCCAGAACACTGGGAATTAAAGCGCCAACAAGACAATCAGGAGATGTAAAGGGATCAGCTCCCATTGCATTGGTTGGACCAAGGGGTGCCATCTATCTGGATGAGGGCTGTATTGTGGCTGCAAGACATATTCACTTATGTCCTGCAGATGCAAAAGCGGCAGGTTTAAAGGATAATGATTTTGTTTCCGTGAAGATGGGAGACGAAAGAGGTGCAGTTTTAGAAAATGTAAAGATTCGTGTGGATGAATCCTTTACAACAGAAATGCATATAGACACTGACGAGGCAAATGCCTGTCAGGTAAAACAAGACGATTTAGTGACAATCATTTTATAGAAGTAAAAGAAGTGTTATTGGAAAGCAGTTCCTTTGGGAGTTTGCATGAAGGGTCACTTCATAATGGAGAAATCATATGATCATAGGAAAAGTAGTAGGAAGTTTATTTTCTACCAGAAAGAGTGATAAGTTAGTAGGAAACAAATTTATGATTGTAGAGCCGGCAGAAAGTTTTGGAAAAGCCGGAAGTCGTCTGGTTGCAATAGATATTATTGGTGCCGGAATTGGAGAAAATGTATTAATTGCTACAGGAAGTGCAGCCAGAATCGGTTGTGATATGGAGGATGCACCGGTAGATGCAGCCATAGTAGGCATCATTGATGAAGGACAGGATTGGAGCAAATAAATATGCTGATCAATGAACTGAAAAATATTGCAAGAGAAAATGGCATAGTGGGAGCCGGCGGCGCCGGTTTCCCGGCTTATGCCAAAATGACAGAACAGGCAGATACAGTGATTTTGAACTGTGTGGAATGTGAACCATTGTTAAAATTACATAGACAATTGCTGGCAAATTATACGGAAGAAATTATTGGCATGCTGGATCAGGTAAGAGAAAGCTTTGGTGCCAGGGAAGCAATTGTAGGAATTAAAAGTGAATACACAACTACCATACAAGCACTAGAGGAAGTTTTAACAGACTTTCCCAAGGTTAGGATTTGCCCCTTGCAGGCTTCCTATCCCATGGGCGATGAGGTAGTTTTAATATATGAAGCCACGGGAAGAGTAATCAAACCCGGTGGACTTCCCATAGATGAAGGCGTAGTAGTTTATAATGTAGAAACCATGTATAATCTGTATAAAGCAGTTCACAAAAGTGAACCGGTCTGTGAAAAACTGGTTTCTATTGTAGGTGAAATAGATACACCAAAAACAATTTTTGTACCGATTGGGCTTACGGTAAAAGAAACCATTGCCCTGGCAGGTAAGGTAACGGTGGAAGATCCGGTCTATATTATGGGAGGACCCATGATGGGAAGGCGGGGAACGGATAATACCTTAATTACGAAAACCACCAATGCAATTATTATCCTGCCCTCTAATCATAAACTGGCTATGAGAATGGAAAAAAATCTGACCGTAGAAAGAAACAGAGCAGCTTCCATTTGCTGTCAGTGCAGGGCGTGTACCGATTTATGCTCCAGACATATGCTGGGACATCCCATTGAGCCCCATTTGGTAATGAGAGGTGTTGCCAATAGAGATGTTTCTAATCTGACACCTTATATAAACTCTGCCTACTGCAGTGGCTGCGGAATTTGCGAAGAATATGCCTGTCCTCAGGGCTTATCTCCCAGATCCATTATTCAGGAGTTTAAAGCAGGCTTAAAGGGGGCAGGAATAAAGGTTGAAAAAATACAACCGGCACCGGTAGATACAGACAGAAATTATAAGAAGCTACCGGTACACCGTCTGGCAGCCAGATTAGGGTTACTGGCCTATGATGTGCCGGCTCCCTTGGAAGAAAAAAAGTTTTCAGTAAAAAAAGTAAAAATTCCCATGAGTCAGCATATTGGAGCACCGGCAAAGCCTGTGGTAGAGAAAGGCGACCGGGTAGTAAAAGGACAGAAAATTGCTGAAGCAGGAGAAGGACTTAGTGTGGCAATTCACAGTTCCTTAGCAGGAATTGTAGAAAAGGTCAGTGAACGTGAAATCGTAATAAAAGCATAATGGAAATAATGGTGCCGGAAGGCTGAAGGCTACCGGAACCGCTCAGTAATAAGTGCTTCCGTGTGTAAATAGTGAAGAGATAGAACAATGCCAAAAGAGAGGAAAGAACTATGGCGAAAGCAATTGGTATGGTAGAGTTAACCACAGTATCTACCGGATTCAAAGTAGCAGATGAGATGGCAAAGGCTGCAGATATTGATATTCTGCAGGCAGAGGTTACCTGTCCGGGAAAATTTGTCATACTTGTGACCGGAGAAATCAGTGCTGTCAGTGCATCGGTAGAGGCGGTAAAATATAGATATGCAGATAAGATTATGGATACGTTTGTACTGGGAAATCCTCATGAATCTATTTTTCCTGCCATCTATGGAACGGTATATAAAGAAAAAATAGATGCTTTGGGAATCTTAGAAACCTATGATGTATCTGCCTTAATTGTGGCGGCAGACCAGGCGGCGAAGACAGCCATTGTAGATTTACTGGAGCTCCGTTTGGCTAAGGGAATGTGCGGAAAAAGCTATATGACAATGACAGGAAGTGTTTCGGCGGTTCAGGCAGCTATTGACAGAGCTAAGGCGGAAGCAGGTGACAGGGCAATGTATCTTGACAGTTCAGTAATCGCCCGTCCCTCAGAGAAATTAATCAAATATATTATGTAGAAAAAAGGCTGTTATTATAACAGCCTTTTTTAGAAGAAAAATTGGAGATAAAAAATGCTGGCAGCAGAACGAAGAAAGATAATTTTAGAAAAAGTACATGAAGAAAAAAAGGTAATTGTCAGTGAGCTTAGTAAGGAATTTGAGGTATCAGAAGAAACCATACGAAGAGATTTGGAGAAGCTGGCAGATGAGGGGCATATTATTAAAAGCTACGGCGGTGCCGTAATCAATGAAATCGGAAGTATTGATCTGCCCTTTAATATCAGATGGAAATCGAATGCAGTAGGAAAACAAAAAATTGCAGAGCTGGTAAGTCAGGAGATTAAAGAAGGAGAGCATATTTTTCTGGATGCCTCCACTACGGCAGTATTTATAGCAAAAAATATTAAACAAAAGAGCAATCTGACAGTGATTACCAACTCCATAGAAATTTTATTGGAGCTGGCTGATGTAAATGGATGGAATATCATGGATACAGGCGGTACGTTAAAAGGAGACTCCATGTCCCTGGTAGGTAAGAAGGCCTGTGATCAGATAGAAAAATATAATGCAGATAAAGTATTTCTTTCCTGTAAAGGAATTGATACGGTAAAAGGTGTAACAGAGGGAAATGACGAAATAGGAAGCATAAAGCAAAGTATGATTGCTTCCTCTGCGAAGGTATATTTAACAGTCGATTCTTCCAAATTTGACAAAATAGCATTTTCTTCGATTTGTCCCTTTTCAAAAATAGATGTGGTAATTACGGATAAAAAACCGGATATCAAATGGCTGGAGCTGTTTCGTAAACATCAGATTGAGTGCAGATATCCAAAGCTGTAGACTGCAAAAAGTATGGAAAAAGTAACAAAAATACTGAAGAAATCTGTATTTTTATGGGGGATTATTGCAAGAAGAAATAAAAAAGGTTACACTTCAGAAAAAAGGATTATAGCATGTAATTCAAAAGAAAGAAGGAGAAATATGAAAAGGAAAGGTTTCAAAAGATTATTGGCTTTACTGCTGGGAATTTCCATGGTTTTACCATCGGCACCCATGCAGACAAGGGCAGCAGAGGCTCAGAAAATTACTATTGAAAAGGTATCTGCCATG
Organism: Lachnospiraceae bacterium; assembly: GCA_017558205.1. Lineage (GTDB taxonomy): Bacteria > Bacillota > Clostridia > Lachnospirales > Lachnospiraceae > SFDP01. Next base: position 10,965 of record JAFYWD010000113.1, read on the forward strand.
TCCCATTCCTCACACGGTGCAGAGCTGATTAAGGATGGGAGCAGGGAGACCTATTGGCAATCTATTCCCAGTAACGGAGAGGGTGATGCTTATAAGATAAATTATTCCCATAACCGTTATATTGATATTACCCTGGATGGGATGTATGACCTGTCACAGGTGAAAATTTTTAACAAAGCAGATAATTCTTATAATAATTATTACGTGTACGCATCAGTGGATGGAGTGAATTATGATAAGATTATTTCCAAAACCTCCAACAGCATAGCAACGGAAGAAGGAGATACTTATTCAGTTTCTGCAAAGGCATCTCATCTTCGTTTGAATATGGCTTATAACTCTAATACCTATGTAACAAATCTGGCTGAGATTGAATTATATGGAGTAAGAGTAGGAGAACGTAATGATGATACCAGCGGCATTCAGGTAGAAAACTGGCAGGGTAGCAGCTGGCAGAAGGAATGGGACCGCTTTGAAAGTGATGAAGAATACGCAAAGGCCAAGATTTTAAAGGAAATGGAAAATCTGGTAGGTCGTGTCATTGGAGAAGAATGGCAGGACAGCTTTATCTTTGAAATCAGGAAAAGTCTTCAGGATGAAAAGGATATCTTTGAGGTAAAGGACGGACAGGAAGGCAAAATTGTGATTGCCGGTAACAATGGTTTGGCTCTGGCTTCCGGGTTTAACTATTATCTGAAAAATTAT
>JAFYWD010000114.1 GCA_017558205.1 Lachnospiraceae bacterium
ACCTGTTGTAATCCAGGAGGAAAGAGAGGCCAGACGATTGGAAAAACTTAAATTATTAGCTAAAATTACTATATCATTGCCCATTTTTTTCTGAAGCTCCAAGGTATAGGGAGACCATAAGGCACAGGCATCCATTCTTCCCGCTACCATTTCTTCTATCATCTCTTCCGGCGTGGCATTAATGATTTCACACTCAGATCTTTGAATTTTACTGCCCTCCAGAGCCATATTCAGGATAGTATCGCTGGTACTTCCTTCCATGGTTCCTATTTTTATCCCCTTAAGGGACTTTAAGGTTCTTACGCCTTTTTTTCTGCTTCCCAAAACAGCTTCTGCATTGGAAATATGAGACAACAGGAAAATTTTAGCATCACCGGCAATACAACGTTTATGGGCACCATCACCAATATAGCCCGCCTCCAGCTTTCCCTCTTTAAGGGCATCAATAATCTGCATTCCGTTGGAAAAGGGAACCAGCTCTATCTCAATGTTTTCCTGTTCCATATAGCCCATCTTAATGGCAGGAACGATGGAGCAGAGACTGCCATAATTAGGCATATAACCAATCTTCAGATGATCTCTCTCCTTAGAAAGCTGCATTTCTTTTTCCCGTTCTGTCTTAGTTAAATAATGTAAATCTTCAGCCACGTTACTGAGCTTAAAGGCTCTGCCCGTTAACTCTGAGGAATGTTTTACAATCTTTCCAAAATCATTGGCAATTAACTGTGTAGCTTCCGAATTAGACTGCCCCAGCTGTGCCAGATTTTCCATATTGGAAAGAATAATATTTTTTCCTTCCTGCAATTTTACCAAATTCTCTTCTACCTGATTTACCTGAAATCTTACCTGGTCAATTTTATCCTTTGTTGTATTTAGCAAAATTTTAGTATTCTCCATACATTCTGACTGTCGTAAAAACGAACTCTGGATTTCTTCAATGCTTTCCACGGAGCGATAAGACTGTTCTCTCAGATTTTCCAGAATTTTTCCTATGCTTTCTGCGCTTTCACGACTCATTTGAGCTAAATCACGGATTTCTGTTGCTACTACCGCAAAGCCTCTGCCTGCTTCCCCTGCTCTGGCTGCTTCAATAGAAGCATTAAGACTCAAAAGATTGGTTTTTGCCGCAATAGAATTAATGACCGAAATTGCCTTCATAATTTCTTCTGTTGCCAGGTTTACCTGGTGGGTATTTTCCCCCACCTTTTTCATGCCTCCAAAGGTTATTTCCGTTTCCGCCAAAAGATTTTCAAAAATCTGAAGAAGCTGTGAGTTACTATCAGTCATGTCCCGGGTTACTTCCACCAGCTCTGATACATAGTCACCATTTTCTTCCATATCTCTTCCCATTTTTTTTGAGATATGGTTTACCTCTTCTATATGACCTGCCAGATTAATATTCCCTTCTTCTATTTCAGAAATAGAACCGTTTACTGCTTTTACAGCAGCCGCCGTGCTTCCCGATAAATAATTCAAATACATGGTTTCTTTATTCAAGTCAGAAGCATAGGTTGCTATTTTTGCTTTAAACGCATTGATCCTCTCAAAGCCTTCCTGCCCTTTTTCTTCCATTCTTTTTGCCGTAAACAGCCTCATTTTATCACCTCTGTTTCATGGTAAGAATTTTCTACTTTGCTTCCTGTTACGTTTTATGACCATCAGATTTCTTCTTTTCTATTTTTCTAGCAGCAACCGCAACCACCTGTATTTCCATAGGCATCCATACAGTTGTCCGCAGGATTTTTCATACAAAGATGTACGGCAGACTTCTTAAAGGTCAAAGGTAAGGCTAAGATATTAGGATTTTCTCCTACAAATTTTTTCTTGGCATCTGCCAATGCTTCTTCAAAGGTTTCTCTTGTTTTTAATCCCATTCCTCTTGCATAACCCGGTTCTTCTGCACCTACAATATAAATAGCGCTGGTATTCATCTCTGCAATATGACCGCAGCTCATCATGGAAAAGCCGTGGAAGGGATGGAAGGCGTTAGTATATCTGTATTTACGGATATACTCCTCATTTGTTGCAAAATATTCTCCGTAACGGTTCATATCAGGAAGTACATTCATATGATCATGCTGGAATAAATCATATACCTCTCTTAAATATGGCCATAACTCATCATGGAAATATCCGTTACAAATAGAGGAACAGATAATAACACATTTGTCACTCATAATTCTTTTAAAACGAAGTACCTGGGCACTTAATGCCTGCATCATCATAATCGGGTTGGTTCCCATTCCGTCTCCGTAATGGAATTTCTGTGGCATACCGAATACTAAAACATCATATTTCTTTTCTGCCCAATGTACATAAGTTCTCTTATCAGCCACTTTCCAGCTTAAAGGCATCATTTCCTTGGCATAGCCGGAGAAAATAGCAATCTGTCTGGCTGCAGTATCTAAAACCGCATCACAGCAGAAGAAAGGATGTCCCATTTTTTCTTCCATATGCATACTGATTTCATCAAATTTATTTCTCATCAGACTGGCACCATTAACCGGTGTAAAATCCTTTCTATGCATTACGGAGGGAACATGATGGCTGGCAATAGATTTCCAGTTGGTAATTCCTGTAGCGGAATGCTTGTATCCTCCGGAATATCCCCCATAAGGATTTCCCTGCACATGACCGATCAAAATAGGAATATCGCAATCAAATACATATTTATTCATAGCTACCGGGTCACCTCTCCTGGTACAGCCAAGATCGATCATATGATCGGGATCTTCACTGTCGTGACTGATAATCTGACCGGTAGGCCAAAACTCGTTAAATAATTCATCTCCAAATAATGCCTTAGCATCCGATTCCTTGCTTCTGGGATGAAGACCGTTGGAAATAATAAAAAGAATATCCTTTTTCTCTACTCCGGCAGCATACAGCTCCTTTAAAATCAGCTTAATACTCATTTTTCTGTGGCTGGTAGGCTGTTCGCCTCCCTTTACACGGTCCGGAACAATAAAGGTTACCGTACTCCCTTTATGTGCCAGCTCTGTCAGGGTGGGCATACCGATAGGATTTGCCAGACTTTCCAAATAAGCTGCTTCCAGCTCTTCCTCCGGAATAAAGGCCGGATCCTTTACTGTTTCGCCGGGAATAAATACATCAGTGCTGTCCGGTAATTCTGCTGCCATAAGTCCATGACCATATTCAAATTCTAATTTCATCTCTTTCCTCCGTTACTTCTGTTTTTATATTTTCTTTTGCTTTCTTATTTACCTAAATACAGGCTGATAATTTCCAGATATTCCTCCGGATAATAACCGATTTCTCCCTGGAATCTTGTTAAGGCAATTAAACCACCGTCGATCTCTTCAATAGAGGCCAGCATAGCCGCATTATCCTTCTTTAAGCCTCCTCCATATACAATATCCATGCCCTCTGTCTTTTCCTTTACAAATTTGGCAATCTTTGTAATATAGTCTTTATCTGCCGGTGTTTTTCCGGGACCGATAGACCAGATAGGTTCATAAGCAATAACTACCTTACTCTTATCCACTCCTTCTAAGCCGATTTCCAGCTGTTTGCCCAGAACCTCCTGCCACTGCTCCTGTTCTTCACTTTTTTCACCGATACAATAGAGAACCTTCATACCTCTGGCGATGGCGGCCTTGATTTCCTGATTCAGTAAGCGGTTAATGGCATCTGTATCTGTAACACCTGCCTCAGCTAAAACTCCTGCCTTATCATTTCTTTCTTCACAATGACCGATAATCGTTGTTTCACAGCCGGCGGCTACCATGGATGAGGCACTTCTGTTAGTGGTAAAGGCTCCGAAATTTCCTCCTACCGCTGTATCCATTCTATAGACACTTTGGCAGCCAATCTGTACCGGGCTGTTCTCTGTTTTAGCCTCAGC
>JAFYWD010000115.1 GCA_017558205.1 Lachnospiraceae bacterium
CGGAATAGAGACCCAGCTGTGTAAGAATTCCTGCCAGAATAAAGGGAATTCCCAGCTTCGTATGTAATAAGCCGGTAGCCAGTCCTGTAAGACTTCCTGCCCCAAAGGCCAATACCATGGACAAAGGCAGGCTGACACCTGCTGTCATACTTACTACCAACACGGCAGCTCCTGTGGCAAAGCTTCCGTCTACCGTCAAATCTGCTACATCTAAAATTTTATAAGTAATATACACGCCGATGGCCATAATTCCCCACATAATTCCCTGAGCAGCGGCTCCCGGCAATGCATTTAAAAATCCAATCATGTTAACTCCTTTCCTTTACTTCCAAGCTGACAGACGGCATCCGCTAACTGCTGCTATCGGATGCCTTCTTATTTTCTCTGTACTATTCTTCAATTAATTCATAGTCTTCCGGTATTGCAATACCTAATGTTTCACAACGGCTTGCCATAGCTTTTTTCGTCAAATCCTTGGCAAAATCAATTTCCATAGTGGCAGGATCAGCACCTTCCGCTAAAATTTCTACTGCCATTTCTCCGGCTCTGTAGCCAATGCTGTAGTAATCAATGGAAAGAGTTGTAATACCGCTTCCGCGACAGATTCCTTCTTCTCCGGCAATAATGGGAATTCCGGCATCCTCTGCCACACTATTAATAATTTCCGTATTGGATGCTACTGTGTTATCTGTTGGAACATAAATTACGTCACTGGCAGAAGCTGCTGCCTCTGTTACCAGCATAACATCATTGGAATCTGCAAAGGTAAACTCCTCTACTTCCAGTCCCAGCTTGGTTAATTCTTCTGTCACAACATCTGCCTGATATTTAGAATTGGCTTCTGCTGAACAATATAAAATACCTACTTTTTTAGCATCCGGTACCAGCTCTGTTACCATGGCGGCCTGTTCTGCCAAAGGTGCCAGGTCTGCAGTACCTGTTACATTCATACCGGTTGTTCCTGTCCATTCAGGAAGCTCCAGGGCTGTAGCATAATCTGTAATAGAGGTTGCTACGATGGGAATCGTATCTGTTGCTGCAACAGCTGCCTGAAGTGCCGTAGTTGCATTTGCCATAATCAAATCCATTTCAGCGGCTACAAACTGGTTCATAATGGTTGCACAGGTTGCCTGGTCATTGGAAGCATTCTGCTCTTCAATAATTACCTGTTCTCCCAAGCCTTCCTTTAAGGCTTCCGTAAAGCCTAAGGTTGCTGCATCCAAGGCCTCATGCTGCACCAGCTGACAAATACCTACCTTATATACCTTTCCTTCCTCTGAAGCACTTGTCTGACCTTCTCCTACTGCCTGTTTTGTAGAGCCACAGGCCATTAAAGATCCTGTCATCATCAACGCCATAATCATGGCTGTCACTTTTTTCATTCTCATACCATTAACTCTCCCTTTTCCTGTTTTATTGTAATAATTCCTTATTCTCTTAGATATTTTTTAACCTCCTAAAAGCCTTCAGCTTTTATTTGGACTTTTTTTATCTACTTTTACACTATATGGCTTTAAATGGATAAAGTCAAGTGGTTTTTCTAAAAAATAAAAACAAAAAATAATATAAAAAATTATGTTTTTCCAAAAAAAGAAGAAGTATTGCTCCCTAACTGACATACAGTTGCTTTGCAATACTCCTTTTTTAATCTTTCACGAGCCCTTAGCTGTTCAATAACTTCACAGTTACCGGCTTTCTATCTTTTTCTTTAAATCGGTACTTCCTTCATAATTTCTTCATCCATCATCTTTAAAATTCTGATCATGGTTTCCATTTCTTCCGTACTTAGCCTATCCTGGAGATTTCTGATAACATTGTTCATATAGCCTGAGCTGATATTATAATAATTCAGATACTTTTGGGTTACCCTTAAGTGATACTCACGTTTATCCTCTTTAGACTGTACCTTTTCCAAATATCCCTTTTTCATCAGATGACCAACCTTGTAGGCTGCATTAGGAGATGACAGGTTTGCTACCCTTGCAAACTCATTTACTGTTGGTTCATCCATTGCATTGATAATCTCCATACAAAAAGTCTCTACTGTAGTTAGTGTTGCTTCCCGGTCCTGAAATTTTTCAAATACCTTCTGGTAGAAATGAAGTTTAAACTTTGAATATACACGACTGAATGCCAGCTGTAGCATAGCACATCTATCCTCCATTCGTTCTCTCCCCTTTCCGAGGCCCTTTCCGGTATTTTTCTTTCCAGCCTCCTATAAGGGAAGTATATCAACTTTTTCCATCTATTGCAAATGTCAGTTCTGCTGTTACGGCAGGCTTACCATCTACGTAGGCTACAGCCTTTCCGATTCCTACCGGTCCCTTTCTTGTGATAATTTCACATTCCAGGGTAAGAACATCTCCCGGTATTACCTGCCTTCGAAATCTGGCATGCTTTACACCTCCGAATAAGGCAATTTTTCCTTTGTTTTCTTCCTCACTTAGTATGGCTACTGCCCCTGTCTGAGCCAGTGCCTCCAAAATCAATACTCCCGGCATTACATGCTTTTCGGGAAAATGTCCCATAAAATGCATTTCATTGGCTGTTACGCACTTAATTCCCACAGCCTTTTGTCCCGGAATACATTCCGTAATTTTATCCACCAGTAAAAAGGGATATCTGTGAGGTATAATTTCCTGAATCTGATTTGAATTCAATTCCATAGGATTCTCCTCTCTGATTACTCACCGATATATTTTTTTAACAAAATAGTAGCATTATGACCGCCAAAGCCCAGAGAATTAGACATAGCATAAACTACCTCCTTGTTTCTTCCCTCGTTTGGTACAATATCCAGGTCACATTCTTCATCCGGTGTTCTATAATTAATGGTAGGCGGAATAAAATCATGGTACACACTTAAGGCTGTTACAATTCCTTCTACTGCACCACTGGCCCCCAGTAAATGTCCTGTCATGGATTTGGTAGAGCTGACAGCCAGCTGATAAGCATGATCTTTAAATACTGTTTTAATTGCCTTAGTTTCTCCCTTATCATTTAGGGGAGTAGAGGTTCCGTGGGCATTAATATAGTGAATTGCTTCCGGTGCCACTTCCCCTTCCTTTAAGGCCAGCTCCATACAGGCTGCTGCCCCTGAACCATCCTCTAAGGGAGCTGTCATATGGTGGGCATCACAATTAGCTCCATAACCAATTACTTCAGCATATATTTTTGCCCCTCTGTTTTTGGCATGCTCATATTCCTCCAATACCAGCACTCCGGCTCCTTCTCCCATGACAAAGCCACTTCTTTCCTTATCAAAGGGAATGGAAGCCCTGTCTTTCTCTGTGGTAGTATTTAATGCCTGAAGAGAGGTAAAGCCACCCATTCCCAAGGGTGTAATACTGGCTTCACTTCCTCCGCACAGCATTACCTTGGCATAGCCGTGCTTAATATGACGGAAGCCGTCACCGATGGCATTGGTTCCGCTGGCACAGGCGGTAATTACACTGGTACACATTCCCTGCAGTCCTAAGTCAATAGCCACACTTCCTGCTGCCATATTGGAAATTGCCATGGGGATAAAGAAGGGAGATACTCTGTCATAGCCCTTGCTGCCACCCTTTCTTTCTTCCTCTTCAATAGTTTTAATTCCTCCGATTCCACTGGAAATAATAACTCCCATCTGAGCGGGATCTTCTTCCTCTTTTTTAAGACCTGAATCTGCAAAAGCCTCTCTTGCTGCAATTAAGGCAAACTGAGTAAACTTATCCATTCTTCTGGCATCTCTTTTATCAAGAAAATCTTCCGGCTTAAAATCCTTTACCTCTGCTGCCAGACTAACCTTTCTGTCGCTGCAGTCATAGCAGGTAATAGTATCAATACCGTTTTTTCCGCTTTTGATGCCTTCCCAAAATTCTGTTACATTTTTTCCAATGGGAGTAATGGCCCCCATTCCGGTAATTACTACTCTTCTCATATTGCCATTCCTCCGTCTACACTTAAGACCTGTCCTGTAATATATCTTCCTCCTTCACCGGCTAAAAAGGCTACTGCCTTTGCAATATCCTCCGGCTGTCCCATGGATTTCATGGGAATGGATTTCAGTATTTCTTCCTTCGCTGCCTCAGGAAGTACCTTCGTCATATCTGTTTCAATCATTCCCGGTGCAATAGCGTTTACCGTAATCTTTCTGCCTGCCAGCTCTCTTGCCAGGGATTTTGTCATTCCGATTACTCCTGCCTTACTGGCTGCATAATTTACCTGCCCCGGATTTCCTTTAATTCCTACCACACTGCTGATATTGATAATACTGCCGCTTCTCTTTTTCAGCATATGCTTTGAAACCTCACGCATCATATAAAAGGTTCCTGCCAGATTTGTTTCGATTACCTGAGAGAATTCCTCATCTGACATTCTCATCAACAGATTATCTCTGGTAATTCCCGCATTATTTACTAATACATCTATTTTATTATCCCCAAATTCCATGGCCTTTTCCACCAGGCCTGTACAATCTTCTTTTACTGCCACATCTGCCTCTACTGCCAGGGCACGAACCTGATATTCCTCACAAAGAGCACAGGTTTTTTCAGCTTCTTCCTTCCCACTGCGATAGCTGAATACAATATCCATTCCGGCCTTTGCCAGCTCTATACAAATGGCTCTTCCGATCCCTCTGCTGCCTCCTGTTATCAAGGCTGTTTTTCTATTTTCCAAGAGTATCTCCTCCTATAATTTGCCTACATTAACTATTCTCTAACAGTTTCTTAAGGTCGCTCACCTTATCAATGCTGATTACATTCACTTTTTTTCCTAAGGAAGCTGCTGTCTTTTTTACAAAAGAAGAGAGCGTACTTCCCGGTCCGATTTCCAAAAAGTTTTCATATCCTTCCTCCAGAAAGGCTTTAATATCCTGTTCAAAATAAACACTGCTCTGAATCTGATCCTTTAATAATTCCTTGATGGACTGTTTTTCATCGGCAAAGCCTCCGATAGAGTTAAAAGCTACCGGAATAACAGGTTTTGCAAATTCTGTTTCTTCCAAATACTTTTCCAGCTTTTTTGCTGCCGGCTCCATATAGGCTGTGTGGAAGGGGCCACTAACCTTTAGGGGTACCAGACGCTTGGCTCCGGCTTCCTTTAAAAGCTCTTCTGCCTTCTCCACTGCTTTTTCCTCTCCACCGATCACATATTGGCCGGGACAATTATAATTTACGGTTTTCACATAGCCAAAGTCTGAGCACTGATTACAGCATTCTTCTACCTGCTCTCCTGTCAGCCCCAGTACGGCCGTCATCTTAAAATCTACAACAGAAGAAGCTTCTGCCATATAGGCTCCTCTGTTAGCTGTCAGCTCCACATAAGTTTTGGCCGAAAAAACCTCTGCTGCATGGAGAGCCCCATATTCTCCCAGACTAAGACCGGCTGCTGCCGCAGGACCAATTCCCATTTCCTTTAACACTGCAGTTACTCCTGCCGCAAAGGCTGCCATACAGGGCTGGGTGATACAGGTATCCGATAATTCTTCCAAGTCTGCTTCTTCCATCAGCCGTCGCAAGCTTTTTTCCCTGATGGTAATATCCAGGGAGTCCAGAACCTTCCGATAGGCTTCGAATTCCTGATAAAAATCAGCTCCCATTCCTACCCTCTGACTTCCCTGTCCGGCATATAAAAACACATATTCCATGGTTTATTTCCCTTCTGTTCTTCTCTTGTAACAGCTAAGTTTTGGCTTTCTGTTACCTTTTCTTTCTTGCCAATTTATGGTATTTTCTAATTCATGGTATTTTCTAATTCATGGTATTTTCTAATTTTCTATAATTATGTACTCCTTAGCTCCATCTTGAAGCCAAAGCCTTCATAGTTTCATTACAATCTTTCAGTAATTCTTCCAAAATTACGGAAATGGGACGAATTTCCTTTAACTGGCCGGCTACCTGCCCCGCCATTAAAGATCCCTGCTTTGTATCACCGTTATAAACGGCTTTTCTTAAGGAACCCAGGGTAAATTCTTCCAATTCCATTCTGTCAGCTCCCTGTTTTTCTTTTTTAACATATTCTCTGGCCATCTGGTTCTTTAATACTCTTACCGGTGTACCTGCAATTCTTCCGGTTACAACAGTATCACTGTCCTTGGCCTTAATTACTGCATTTTTATAATCCTGATGAATGGGACATTCCTCGGAAACAAGAAGACAGGTTCCGATCTGCGCACCTGCAGCTCCTAAAGCAAAGGCTGCTGCCAGCTGTCTTCCGTCAGCAATTCCTCCGGCCGCAATCACCGGTACCTCAACCGCATCAACCACCTGAGGTACAAGAGTCATAGTAGTCATTTCTCCCACATGGCCGCCGCTTTCTGTTCCCTCCGCAATAATGGCATCAGCCCCTTCACGAACCATCAGCTTTGCCAGAGCCACACCGGCTACTACCGGCATAACAAAAATCCCTGCTTCCTTCCATTTTTTCATGTATTTGGCTGGATTTCCTGCTCCGGTGGTAACAATTTTTACTCCCTCTTCTACCAGGATATCTGCAATTTCATCTGACTGAGGGTGCATCAGCATCAAATTCACTCCAAATTTTTCTTTGGTCAGCTTCTTACATTTTCTGATTTCCTCTCTTAAACCATCGGCACTTACCCCTCCGGTAGCAATCAATCCCAGCCCTCCGGCATTACTGACTGCTGCCGCAAACTCCCCGGTAGCGATATTTGCCATACCTCCCTGAATCAGGGGATATTTTATTCCAAGAATTTCACTAATATTTTTCATATTCTCCTCCACCTTTAGCTCTGACGTTCTACCAGGTTAAAAGACAACTGCTCCAGGTAAAGCCGGCTCCGAAGCCTACCATCAGAATCCTCATCCCTTCCTTCAACAATCCTTTTTCTCCCATTTCATCTAAGCAGATGGGAATACTGGCTGCTGAGGTATTACCATAAAACTCTATATTTTTATAAAAAACAGCTGAATAGTCCTTATATTTTTTCTCCACGTGGGAAATAATTCTGTCGTTGGCCTGATGACATACAACATAATCAATGTCGTTCATGGTTAAGCCTGCTTCTGCCAGGATTCCTTCCACACCATCTTCAATGGCTGAAACTGCAAAACGGAATACCTGATTTCCTTCCATATGGATATAGAAATCATTTTCTTTGCTTCCCAGTCCATTGCAATATAAAAATTCCTTATTTCCCCTGGTAAAGCCTTTATGATAAAAAGTCTTGGTACTGCTTTTTGCGATGGCTGCTCCTGCACCGTCACCGAATAAAATACAGCTGCCTCTGTCTTCATAGTTGATAATTTTAGAAAGATGTTCACTTCCTATTACTAAAGCGTAAGTTTTTCTGCTGTTTTGCAGCATGGACCTGACAATTCCCAGTCCGTATAAAAAGCCGGCACAGGCAGCATTAATATCAAAGGACATAATATCTTCCTCCAGTCCCAATGCCTGCTGTACCAAACAGGCAGTAGAGGGGAAGGCATATTCCGGAGTAGTGGTAGCTACTAAAACAATACCAATCTCACTTTTATCAATTCCGGACTTTTCCACTGCTTTTTTTGCTGCTTCTATTGCCATACCGGCAGTAGTTTCTTCTTCACAACGATATCTCTGACCGATTCCCGTTCTTGTGCGAATCCATTGATCGGAGGTATCTACCGTCTGACTTAATTCTACGTTTGTAACACATCGGCCGGGTAATGCTCTGGCTGTTGCCACAATTTCAATTCCCTGCATTTTACTGTCTCCACTTATTCTTTTATATTTTACGCCTTTTCCTTATAAGGGCTGTAAGCCCCCTCAATATGGCGATATTTTTCGTATCTTTTTTGTACCAATGCCTGAGGCTTTATTTTTAATAAGCTGTTTAATTCCTGTAACAGCATTTCTTCCAGAATGCGTATGGATTTTTTTCCCTCAGGTATTACTTCATCTATTAAGCCCATTTCCTTTAAATCACCTGCTGTGATCTTCATCATTTCACTGGCCTTTGGCGCCAGCTTGGCATCCTTCCATAAAATAGAGGCAAAGCCCTCCGGTGATAAAATAGTATAGATGGAATTTTCCAGCATCCAGATTTTATCTGCCACTCCGATAGCCAGGGCACCTCCGCTGCTTCCTTCTCCCGTAACAATGGAAATAATGGGTGTTTTTAAAGCAGACATTTTTGCGATGGAAGTGGCAATGGCAATACTCTGTCCATGACTCTCCGCCTCAATTCCGGGATAGGCTCCCGGTGTATCAATAAAGGTAATAATGGGACGCTTAAATTTTTCTGCCTGCTCCATAAGGCGCAGAGCCTTACGATAGCCCTCCGGTGAAGGCATTCCAAAATTATACTTAATATTTTCTTCTGTTGTCCTTCCTTTTCTGTGACCGATAATTGTAACGGGAACGGAATGGAAATAGGCAACTCCTGCCAGGATACTGCTGTCCTCCCTGGACATTCGGTCTCCCTTCAGCTCAATAAAATCGTCAAATAACAGATCAATATATTCTCTGATCCCCGGCCTTTCCTTACTCCTGGCCAATAATACTTTTTCGTATGCTGTCATTCTTTTTCCTGCTTTCCTGTCTTACTGAAGCTTTTTTCCGATATCGGAATGCATCTTCAGTAAGGTTGTCAGAATCTTTTTCATATCTCCTCTTTTAACCACAGCATCTACCATTCCGTGTTCCTCCAGAAATTCTGCTCTCTGAAATCCCTCCGGTAATTTCTCCCCTATGGTTTGTTCTATTACTCTGGGTCCTGCAAAACAGATTAAAGCCCCCGGCTCTGCCAGAATTATATCTCCCAAATTGGCAAAGCTGGCACTAACTCCTCCTGTGGTAGGATTAGTCAGCACTGAAAGGTAAAAGCCTCCGTTTTCCTTAAACTGTTCAATAGCCGCTGATGTTTTTGCCATCTGCATTAAGGAAAATAAGCCTTCCTGCATACGGGCACCTCCGCTGGCCGAGAAAATCAACAGGGGATATTTTTTTCGTCCCGCATATTCTGCCAGACGGGCAATCTTTTCTCCCACTACCGTTCCCATACTTCCCATCATAAATCGGGAATCCATCACTGCTATAGCTACCGGAAGCTCTTCCATTTTCATAATTCCGCATACCACTGCTTCCTTATGCTTTGTCTTATCCTTCAGTTCCTGCAGCTTTTTACCATAACCTTCAAACAGTAAGGGATCTGCACTAACCAGCTCAGAGTCCATTTCCCGAAAGGATTTCTCGTCTTCCAGGAAACGGATTCTTTCTGCCGGTGTCATGGGAAAATGATAACCACAGTGAGGACAAACCTTTCCAATTGCCTTAATCTCTGCCTTATCACTTTCCTTTTTACATTCAGGACAGCTGATCAAACCCTGATTTTCTCCCTGCTTCCTGATTCTTTTCAGACGCTCAAATCTTTCTTTTCTTTTGCTTAAAACCTCACTGATCATCTGCATTTCCCTCCCGGTTCCACTGTAACAGGGTTTCACTATGCTCTTCCCAGAAATGGGTATTATAATCACCTTTTACAAAATTTTTATGGAACATCAGCAAGTGCATGATTCCTTCATTTGTCTGTATCCCTTCAATAATCAGCTCCTCTAAGGATCTTCTCATTCTTCTGATTGCCTCCAGGCGATTACTTCCCTTGACAATTACCTTGGCAATCATGGAATCATAGTAAGGACTGATTGTGCAGCCGTTATATAAATAGCTGTCAGTTCTTACCCCATAGCCGGAGGGGAAATGAAGCATTTTCACCAGTCCGCTGGTCTCTGCATTAATTCGGCACTCAATGACATGACCGTCAAAGGACACCTGCTCCTGAGTAAGGGACAGCTTTCTTCCGTGAGCACTTCGTATCTGTTCGCGAATCAGATCTATCCCTGTAAGCATTTCCGTTACCGGATGCTCCACCTGAATTCTTGTATTCATTTCTATAAAATAAAAATCTCTTCTTTCATCTAAAATAAATTCAATGGTTCCTGCACTGTCATAGCCTGCTGCCTTTGCTGCTTTAATGGCCATTTCTCCCATTTCTTTTCTGAGATTTTCATCCAAAGCTACAGAGGGGGATTCCTCTACCAGCTTCTGATTTCTTTTTTGTATGGAACAGTCTCTTTCACCTAAATGAATGACATTCCCATATTTATCTGCCAAAATCTGAAATTCAATATGACGGGGATTCAGAATCAGCTTCTCTACATAAACATCATCATTCCCAAAGGCTGCCTTGGCTTCCTGTCTGGCACTGAGATAGGCCTGCTCCAGCTCTTCTTCCCGGTAGACCTTACGCATACCTTTTCCGCCACCGCCGGCTGATGCTTTAATCAGTACGGGAAAACCGATTCTCCCGGCATCCTCCAAAGCTTTCTCAAAAGTATCTGCCAGCCCCTCACCCCCGGGAACCACCGGTACACCATGAGCAATCATCAGCTCTCTGGCTGCCTGTTTATTTCCCATTTTTTCAATAATGCGATAGTCGGGTCCGATAAATACTATTCCGTTTTCTTCACATTTTTTCGCAAATTTCGCATTCTCCGAAAGAAAACCATAGCCCGGATGAATGGCCTGACAAAAGGTCTTTTTGGCACAATCAATTAAAATATCCTGATTTAAGTAGGTTTCAGAGGCTTTAGCTTTCCCAATACAGATGCTTTTTCCTGCCATTAATACCGGCAGGGTATCTTCATCCTCTTTGGAATAAACTACCACAGTCTCTATTCCCATTTCTCTGCAGCATCTGATAATACGAAGAGCAATCTCACCTCTGTTTGCAATTAAAATTCTTTTCCACATACCTTTGTCTTATCCAATCACAATCAGTGGCTGTCCATATTCCACCATTGATTCATCCTCTACTAAAATTTCTTCAACAACACCGTCTTCTGATGCCAGAATTTCATTCATCATTTTCATGGCCTCAATAATTCCCAGCACCTGTCCTGCCTTCACCTTCTGTCCTACTGATACATAAGGTGTTTCTCCCGGTGCAGGAGAACGGTAAAAGGTTCCTGCCAAGGGAGCCTTCACTACTTCTCCCACTTCTCTTTCTATCTCTTTTTCTCTGGCCTTCTTCCTTTCTATTTCTTCCTTCCAGTTCAGGCTTTCTGATTTACTGACTGCCTCTTTGGCCGGCACCTCCACAGTGAAAACCTTAGGCTCACTTTGAACTAACTGAACCTCCCTGCTCTCTGTTGCCTCTTTTCTCATAGCAATTTTCATTCCATGATACTCCAGCTCCATCTCCTGAATGGATAACGAATTAAATAACTCCATCAATTCATAAACATCTTTCATACTTATAACCTCTTCCTTTCTTGTGATTCATTTTTTCCTATTATACTTTATTTTTATAGGAAATAGGAAGGTGTATCTTTGTAATAGCCTATTCTTTCTCTGACTGTTACAAGGATACACCCATGAATCTCACGTGGTTTTTAAGCTGACAGACTTTTATCAATATAGTTTACAATATCTGCTACTGTAACAAAGTTTACTAATTCCTCTTCCGGAATAGAGATTTTAAATGCTTCTTCCAATGCCATATTTAATTCTACCGCATCTAAAGAATCTGCTCCTAAATCTTCTTTAATATCTGCAGTTAAAACTACATCATCTTCATTACAGCAAATAGTATCCACAATAATTTCTTTTACCTTATCAAATGTCATTTTTTCCTCCTGGTTAATCAGGTCTTTTCCTGATTCCTTGTTTTTATTTTTCTTTTACTTTGTTGTAATTTACTGATTTTTCCTTCTAAAAATATAAATAAGCTTCTTTCTCCCTGATACTTCCCTGTCATTCTCATCTGTATTTTTAGTTAAGTTTATTTAGCTAAATTACAAGAGAAATATACACCTTGTTTTTTCTCTTGTCAATATATTTATCTAAATTTATTTAAGTTTTAATAACAGTTCAGCCTTCGGCTTTCTGTTACCAACATCCCTCGGATTTAAAGTCGCTTTCAGCGAGCCGGGGGATGTTTTCTCTATTTTTACTCTTTCTCCCATGACCAGTCAGCAATGTGATTGGTCATGGCTGAATCGTTACAATTTTTATGCATTTTCTATCCTTCTATTTTATCTCTTATTTTCATTCTGGCCCTCAATCTTTTGGATGTTAATTACACAAACACAAGAAAATTATCCAAATCTCATGCCAGAATTATAATATATTCTCATATAAAAATACTTCATAATTAAAAATTGGAGTAAATCATAGCTTTTTATAATTAAAGCTCCAACTATTATTGTTTTTCTTGGATCTGTTTTTTAGATTTTTCTTATAACATCCAGATTTCAGTTTTTAATATAAAAAAATGCTCTACATATCAGAAATTTGGATGTCTGATAATATTTTATTCAAATAAGCTCCAAAAATTAGTAGTGTATCATCTTCTTAATATCTAGGCCAAAGATGCTGAGGATTTTTGAATTTGTACTATGGAAGAAATAAATAACAAAAAGGAGTGTTACTCAATAACAGAAAAACCGTTATTTTACAACACTCCTTTTTATAAGATTATTTTAAGGCCTGCTTAATATCCTCTCTCATATCAATTACTGCCTGTCTTGAGGCATCTGCGAAATTAGCTGCTCCCAATGCCTGATACTGCTCCTGCTGATAGGCCGCAATAATTCCTCTGGAAGAATTTACGATGGCACCCAGTCCGTCCTGATTAAAGAAATGTACCAGGTCAGCTCCTTTTCCGCCCTGTGCTCCATAGCCGGGAACCAGAATAAAGCTTTTTGGCATCAGCTCACGAAGAACCTTTCCCATTTCAGGATAAGTTGCACCAACCACGGCACCGATATAGCTGTAAGAATCTCCCATAAAATCAGAGCCCCATTCTACCACCTTCTCAGCAACCCATTCGTATAAAGGTCTTCCGTCAATTAAACGGTCCTGGAATTCTCCGCTGCTGGGGTTGGAGGTTTTTACAAGAATAAATAAGCCTTTTTTCTCCTCCTGACAAATCTTTTTGAAGGGATTGATACTGTCTGAGCCCATATAAGGTGCTAAAGTTGCAAAATCTTCATCAAAGCTGTAATAGGAATTATTTCCTACCTTTACTTTACCAAGATGACCTACTGCATAAGCTTCTGAGGTAGAACCGATATCTCCTCTTTTAATATCTCCGATTACCACCAGGTCTTTTGATTTACAATATTCAATTGTTTTTTTGTAGGCAATCAGTCCAGGAATTCCAAACTGCTCATACATGGCAATCTGGGGCTTTACACAGGGAATTAAATCATAAATATTATCTACAATTGCCTTATTATACTGCCAGATTGCCTCTGCTGCTCCCTCTAAGGTTTCTCCAAATTCTTTAAAGGCTGCCTGCTGAATATGCTCCGGAATAAATTTCATCATCGGATCCAGTCCTACCACGATAGGAGCTTCTGTTTTTTTAATTTTTTCCACTAATTTGTTGATCATATTAATCTTTCCTCCTGTTAAAGCATTTCTTTACTTTGATTATTACTTCCTAAACCAATCCTATTTGACTATATAGAAATACTAGGCGTCTGCATACAATAAGTCTACATATTTCTTTATATTAGAAGGATTACTGTACCTATGTACTCCCTCCTGATTTACCACTACAAAGGTAGGTGCCTGCATAATTCTATATTTTTGTGCCAGCTCCGTATTTTCCTCAGCATCGATTAAAATATAGCTTTCGTTTTTTAAGTATTCCCTGGCAAGTTTGCAATTAGGACAGGTTTTTGTTGTGAACAGGTATTTTTTCTCTGTTTCTGTCCCTTCCTCCTGTGGTAATTGTACTTCTTCTTTTTTTATTCCCAAAGAAAACTCGGGATTTCTTTTACACCGGGAAGTTTCTATATTGTACTCCTTACGATTGGCGTATTCCTGCAGCTTACCATCATTCCAGTTTTGCACCGGACGATAGTAGCCTGTAATCCGGCTGTATACCTCACAGGGTGCTCCACACTTGGGACATACTGCCTGCTCTCCGTTTAAATATCCATGCTCCCTACAGATTGAATAGGTAGGAGACAGGGTATAATAAGGCAGCCTGTAATTTTCAGCAATGGTACGGACAAGACTGGCTGCTGCCTGCCAGTCGGGAAGCTTTTCTCCTAAAAAGGCATGGAATACTGTTCCTGAGGTGTATAGAGTCTGTAGTTCATCCTGGATATCCAGAGCATCAAAAATATCACTGGTATATTCCACCGGTAAATGTGAGGAATTGGTATAATAGGGCGTCTGCCCTTCCTTGGCTGCCGTTTTGATGGCAGGCCATCTTTTTTTATCGTGCTTGGCCAGACGATAGGTAGTGCTTTCTGCCGGAGTAGCCTCCAGATTATAAAGATCGCCATATTGCTCCTGATAATCAGACAGCCTGTTTCTCATATGATTTAAAACCTCTTTGCTAAACTGCCGGGTTTTTTCACTTGTCATATCAGCCTTAAGCCAGCCGGCATTCAACCCTACCTCGTTCATACCAATAAGTCCGATGGTGGAAAAATGATTATTAAAGGTTCCCAGATATTTTCTGGTATAAGGATATAGACCCTCATTCAGCAAACGGGAAATCACCCCTCTTTTAATCTTAAGGCTCCTTGCGGCAATATCCATCATTTTATTTAAACGTTTATAAAAATCCTCTTTATTAGCAGAAAGATATGCTATTCTTGGAAGATTAATGGTTACTACACCCACACTTCCCGTACTCTCTCCGGAGCCAAAATATCCTCCTGTTTTTTTACGAAGCTCCCTTAAATCCAGCCGTAATCTGCAGCACATGGAACGAACATCGGAAGGCTCCATGTCAGAGTTAATATAGTTGGAAAAATAAGGAGTTCCGTATTTGGCTGTCATTTCAAATAAGAGACGGTTATTCTCTGTATCTGACCAGTCAAAATCTGAGGTAATGGAATAGGTAGGAATGGGATACTGGAAGCCTCTGCCATTGGCATCTCCCTCAATCATGGTTTCAATAAAGGCCTTATTCACCATATCCATTTCCTTTTTGCAATCCTTGTAGCAAAAATCCATTTCCTTTCCGCCTACAATTGCAGGAAGCTCTGCCAGGTCGGATGGCACTGTCCAGTCCAGGGTGATATTACTAAAGGGGGCCTGAGTTCCCCAGCGGCTGGGAGTATTTACTCCGTAAATAAAGGCTTCAATACATTTTTTTACTTCCTGATAAGTCAGATTATCTACTTTTACAAAGGGTGCCAGATAAGTATCAAAGGAAGAAAATGCCTGGGCTCCGGCCCATTCATTCTGCATAATTCCCAAAAAATTAACCATTTGATTGCAAAGAACAGATAAATGGGCTGCCGGAGCTGAGGTGATTTTTCCTGTTACTCCTCCCAAGCCTTCCTTAATCAGCTGCTTTAAGCTCCAGCCGGCACAATAGCCTGTTAACATAGACAAATCATGGATATGAAGATCTGCATTACGATGAGCCTCTGCAATCTCTTCATCATAAATTTCCGACAGCCAGTAATTAGCAGTTACTGCACCTGAATTGCTTAAAATTAAGCCTCCTACCGAATAGGTTACGGTGGAATTCTCCTTGACTCTCCAATCCTCTACCTTCACATAGCTGTTAACTACATCCTTGTAATCTAAAATGGTAGACTTCATGTTTCGCATCTTTTCCCGCTGCTTCCGGTAAAGAATGTAGGCCTTGGCTGCCTCTGTAAATCCGGCCTGTTCCAATACCTTTTCCACACTATCCTGAATATCCTCTACGTGTATGGTCCCTTCCTTTACCTTAGACTGAAAATCTGCACTTACCCGTAAAACCAGCAGCTCCACAATGTCTTCATTATACTGTACATCAGTGGCGTGAAATGCTTTTTTTATGGCATCTCCAATTTTACCAATGGTAAATTCCATTACTTCACCATCTCTTTTGATTACACGAAGCATTCGCCCCTCCCCTTTCTCTTTCTATCGTGATTTCAAAAATTCATATTCTCTTATGGCATCCTGATCATCGGGATAAATCCTCAGATAATCCTTCATCAGAACATTTGCCTGATCAAATTCTCCCAAATATTCATAGGCTGCAATCTGATTAAATTTTAATACCTGGGTCATGGAAGAATCCTCCATGGCCAGTGCCTTTTCAAAATAATCCAGGGCGCTGAGGGCATCCCCACCTTCCAGCTTACACATTCCCAGCCGATTTAGAATTATTACATTTTCGCTGTTATTTGTTAAAAAATTACTGTAAATACTGGCAGCATAGTTATAATCTCCCAGCTTTTCATAGGTTTGTCCCAACAGCAGTACTGTTTGGGCATCCTTCTCTTTCTTGGAAGCTTCCAGATAATTTCTGGCATTTTCATAATCTCCCATATAATAACAAAGACGTCCTCTGTCGTACTCAGAAATCTTTTTCTCTGTGCTGCCAAGAGCTGCCTGTAAATAAGCTTTTCCCTCTTCCTCCAGTCCCTTTTCCACAAAAGCCTGACTGATATTAATTCTCATATCGTAATCTGTTTTATCTTTTTCCAGAGCGATATCAAAATCTTTTTTAGCTTCTTCTATATCTCCTAATTCCAAAAAGGTAAGTCCTCTGAGAAAATGTGCCTCCCTTTCTTCTCGCAAGGCTAAAATAGAGGTATATACTTTTTTAGCCTCCTCCATCTGCCCATTTTTAAAATAGGCAGTGGCCAGATAATAATTTGTATCAAAATCAAAATCATCTATAAATTCATCACTAAAGCCAAGTGCACGGACAAACTGCTCTATGGCTTCCTGATATCTGGCAAGTCCCAGATATGCTATCCCTAACCCTCTTGCTATCACCTGTGGATTTTCTCCGGCTTCCGCTGCTGCCTGAAACAAGGTTAAGGCTTCTTCATATTTAAGATCAGTAATTGACTGAAAAGCCAAAGCTGTATTTTCCGTTTTATTTTGAAAATTGCAGCCTCCTAATAAGACCAACAGACTCATAAGACCGGCTGCCATTACCATTTTATTTTTCAATGCTGCTCCCCTTGTACTCAAAAATAGTAAAATTAAATGTCAAAATTTTATCCTTTTTATCATAACAAATGGCTTTTTATTTTGCAACTGCCCCGGGAGTTATTCCCGGGGCAGTTTATTAGAATTATTACTTTTATTTGTATTCTCCACGCCAATCAGCCGGTGATTGGCGGTGTAAAAAATAACTTAGAATTATCTCTCTTTATGCAGCATGTATTCTTCTTTGATAATATCTGCCTTCGTTGGATCCAGCTGTAAAATTTTCATAAGATAGCTAAGTACCTCTCCTTCATATTTCTGCTCTTCACCAAACTCAATAACCTCCAGACAGCTTCTTACCACATTGATCAAACAATTATCATAATGATCCTCTTTACAGCTTCTGCACTGTACCAAAAGATGGGCAATTGCATGAAGCACATCATACTCATCATATCCTCCTCTGATATCTGCCGGAGGAATATTTGCATATCCGTTAATTACGCCTGTACGATTTGCCTTTCTGCATTCGGCAGTACAATTTCTTGCATAGCCAATAAGACATGCTTTTTCTGCACAGGTTCCACATACCTCCGGTGTTTTACAAATTTTTCCTAAATCCTTAAAAATTTCCATTAAATTAATTTCATCAATCATGATTGCCATAATAATTTCCCTTTATCCTTTCATCCTCTTTTTTACTTTATCCATAGTGCAAAATCCATCACACCAATTTAGGGTGTGATGGATTTGAACTTTTCAACTAGAACAGAACTTTCAAAAGGTTATTCCACCAGTTACTTTCTTTCTCAATATCTTTCTCCACAATCTTAAAGGTTACTACCTTTTCTCCTGCCAGGTTTCCTGTTCCTCGAATGGTTACTTTGGCAGTTCCCTTCTTCTCATTCTTCTGATAGGTGTCCTCTAAAATCTCAAAGGAAGGTACTCCCTCTACAAACAGAGAGGTACTTGTTGATTTAATTACTGCTGTTGTAAATACATCCTCTGTGGCAGTAATTGTTACCTTGCCTCCGGTGTAGAACTGATCGGCAATCTTAATGGTTGCCTTGCTGATATCCTGCTCCTTTGACATCAGACGGTAGGTGGTACTGATGGTAGCAGGGGTTTCACCGCTACCTTTGTAATCTCCTGCACCGGTTACGGTAATGGTAATTACATCACCGGGCTGAGGATTGGAAACAGCTACCTCACTGCCATCCTCTGCTGTTTTTGTATAAACGGCAGTTTTTACATAATCAGTGCCTGCCTTCAGGGCTTTTCCGTCTGCATCATATACCTTAAAGGATTTCTGCTCAAATTTACCATTCTTTAATACCAGATCCTTGGCTACCAGAGTTACTCCCTCACTGTTAACAGCCTTACCTTCAATGGCGAATTCTACGGTTGCCTCTCCGGCATAGTTACCCTTACCTTTGATTTTTGCTGTTGCCTTCCTAGCATCAGTAGTTACCTTCTTATTGTTGCCATAGGTTACGGTAAAGTCAGTTCCTTCCACTAAGGTACGTCCCTTTACAACTACTGCTAACTGAGGCTTAGCTCCTCCCTTCATGATAACAGTCTTGGCTTCTCCTGAGGCAAAGCTGATATCCTCCTTAGTTAGCTTTTGGGCCGCAATCTTATAGGTAACCTTCTTGGTTCCTGTAAAGCCTTTTTCAGGATTTCCTGTAAGGGTAGCTGTGGCTGTTCCCTTATTTTCATTCTTACTGTAGGAAACGGTATAGCTTTCTTCAGAAACCGGTGTGTTTCCGTCTGCTAAGGTTACTTTTACGTTTTCATCCTTTAAAAGCTCAATGGCTTCACCGCTATAGGTATAGCCGTTTTTCTTTTCGGCATCCGGAATTTTTACCTGTACCGTACTCATATTAGTACCGGTAATCTGGAAGGTAATACGCTTCTGACCATGGAAGTTGTACTTACTTGCTGTCTCTGTACCTTCCTGTGCAGGTCTGTTGCTTCCCATTCCCTGCAGAATCAGGGTAGCTGTTCCTACCTTCTTATTATTTTCATAATCAAGAATTTCATAATCTCTTCCTAATACCAATTTTTCCTTGTTATAGATTACTGCGATTTCCTCATTTGTGAAGGTATATCCGCCTGACTTCCACTCAACCTTAGGCTTAGCTGTATTCTTTAAGGTAACCTTTACCTTGCTGAGAGCAATATCCTGTTTTGCTGTTCCTACAATTACCTTGATGGTTCTTACTCCGGTATAATTGCCCTTTCCTGTAATGGTATGGATTTCTTCCTTCGGAGAGGTAATGTCTATAGAATTCTGAGATAAGCTGAAGTCCTTATTCATAGCCAGCTTTTTGCCATTACTTGTAACTACAGGACTGAATTTCTGAGTCTTTCCTGCTTTAC
>JAFYWD010000116.1 GCA_017558205.1 Lachnospiraceae bacterium
GCTATTTTATAGGCAGCAATACTGCCTGAGACTCCCAAAAGAACTGTTTTATTATGTAACATTTCCCAAGTCCTCATTTCTTATATATTATTTCTGTCATATTACTTACAGTAGTTCCTGCATCAGCTGCTTTCTGTATTCTTCATCCTGTGTTGCCTTTTCCAGGTCCTCAAAACGTTTTTCGGAAAGTAATTTTGCATAAAGCGCATTAATTGCTTCCTCACCGGCTTTTCTTTCCGTATCACGAATGGTCTGGATTGCCTTTTCCATTCCTTCCATGGTCCCCTGATCCATCTTCTCCTTACGAGATAAAAAGGCGGCAGCTTCTGCTTTCCTTCCCTCTTTCGTTTTTCTCCACTCCTCCAGCATATCCTGTGGCAGGGAACCGTCAGTAACCATCAGCTTTTTCTGATCTACTTTATTATCAAAATCTGCCAATGGCCTTTTTAACATTTTAAATACCTGAGCCATAGAAGTAGGATAAACACAAATTGTACCAGCCCAGTACATATTCCTTTTATAATCAATTCCACCTTTGCTGGTACTGAGGTCTACATAAGGAAGAAATTTTTCTTTTATATAGGCCGGCTGTACTGCCCAGTCAGGATATTCCGTTCCGTCAAATCTTAAAAAGTCAATGTAAGGCTGAGAAGCCAGAAAAAGAAAATCCTCCTCCTCCTGCACCGACAAAATTGGCTTACCTACAGCACGTAAAAACAGGGTCTTTACAACTTCCTCTTCCTTCCAAATCACTGCAGGACAATTATAAATATTATAAACCTTTGACTGACCTACCACAATTTCATAATGCTCTTTTGGAACCTCATATTTTTTTAAAATTTCCTCATAATCATTTTTCTGTTTTTCCAGCTGATCCTCTGTTGGTTTTCTGTTTTTATAGCTCAATAACAAAATACAACCAACGACTATTACAACAAGAATAACAATTCCCATCTATTTATTTCCTCCCTTGCTCCCTATCAGAGATAACACAAGAAAGAATGTGCCTTAACACATTCTTTCCATACCATCTTTACTATAATCTTAATCTATCATCAATCTTCATTATTATACAACTTTTTTATCCTGAATTACAACTCTTTCTTTCCATTTCCCTCGCAAATAAACAAGAGTAGTAATGACTGCTCCCAAAATCCATGAAATGAGAAGAGAAATAAAAACCGCTTCCTGCCGCCCATTAGGATAAGCTTCACTCCTTGTAAAATAAGCGATTCCATAGGCAATGGGAACTCGTATAATAACGGTAGTTAATACAGAAATCCACATGGGTGTCATAGTATCTCCTGCACCTCTCATAATTCCTGAAAGACTCTGGGTAATTGCTACTGCAATATAACCCACGGCAATAATTCCCATCATTCGTCTGCTTAACTCTACCAATTCTGCTGTTTCCGTAAATATTCCCATCAGCTGCTTGCCGAAAATCAGAATCAATAATGTAAGGGTGGAGGAAGTAATGATGGCAAGTAGGGTTCCCTGCTTTGCTCCCTTAATTACCCTGTCCATTTTTCTTGCTCCCACATTCTGACCGGCATAGGTTGTCATGGCGGTACCAAAGGAAAAATTAGGAAGCATGGCAAAGCCGTCCACTCTCATAATGATAACGTTGGCAGCAATCAGTAATTCTCCAAAGCTGTTGGTAAGGGATTGTACTATAATCATTGCTACGGAAAGAATCCCCTGGGTTAATCCCGAAGGAAGACCAAGACTGATGATTTTACCTGCATACTCCTTTACCGGCTTTAAATATTCTATTTTCAAATCAAAATGCTCAGTCATTCATTTTAATTTCCAAAAACAAAGAAGGGCAGATACGAATTGGGAAATGATAGTTGCCCAGGCAACTCCGTTGACTCCCATTTGTAGATATGCCACAAAATAAATATCAAGTACAATATTTAAAACCGTGGCCACCAATAAATATAAAAGTGCTGAAAAAGCATCCCCTAATCCACGTAATACACCACATAAAATATTATAATAAGCACTTCCTGCAGACCCTACACATAAAATTAATAAATAGGAGGTACACCACTCAATAATAGTAGATGGGGTATTCAACAGCTCTAAAAGAGGTCTTACAATCACCAAAGCCGCCACCATGATAATGAGGACCGCAGCTGCCGTAAGAGTAATACAGTTCCCGATAGTCACTGATAATTCTTCCCTCTGTCTTGCTCCAAAATACTGGGCAACCATAATACTTGCTCCCATACTGATTCCTACAAATAA
>JAFYWD010000117.1 GCA_017558205.1 Lachnospiraceae bacterium
ATCAGTAAAAAGTGCGATATTTCAAAGTAAAATTCAAGAATTTTTTCTCTGACAGGACTGTCATCATGGTTTTCCAAATACTCACTCATAGCTTCAGAAAGACGATTTAGGGCAAGGGCAAAGGGTTCTATGGATTCCCATTTTTTAACCCCTTCTGTTTCTTTCTTTAACAACAATAATTCTCGATTGCACTTTTCCAAACGTTTTTCCATCTTGGTAGAATATGGTTTTATAGTCTTTTTTAACGCTAGAAAATCTTCTTTTACCAGCACTGCCGAATACATATTTCTTCCGCGTTCTACCAGGTTATGGCTTTCATCCACCAGGAAAATACCTTTGCTGGAAACGCCTTCCCCAAAGAAACGCTTCAAATATACATGAGGATCAAATAAATAGTTATAATCGCCAATAATTCCATCTGCAAACAAACTGCAATCCAGGGCAAATTCAAAAGGGCATACCTGATGTTTCCTTGCATATTCTTCCAAGGTTTCTCTATCAAAGCAGTCTCTAGAATTAATCAAATCAAATACAGCATCATTAATACGATCAAAATGGCCCTTTGCATAAGGACAATCTACCGGGTTACAATTACATTCCTCTTGGAAACAAGCTTTTTCCTTGGCAGTCAGGATAATGGTTTTATAGTTAAGTCCTTGCTGACGCAAAATATGAAATGCCTGCTCTGCTGCGATTCTGGTAATGGTTTTGGCTGTAAAGTAGGAAATTCTCTCTCCCAGCTCCTCTCCTACCGCTTTTACAGAAGGAAACACAGTAGATAATGTTTTCCCTACTCCTGTTGGAGCTTCTAAAAACAACTTTTTCTTATGGTAAATGGTACGATACACGCCAGAAGCCAATTCCTTCTGCCCTTTTCTATAGGAATATGGAAAATTTACTCCCTTTATACTTTCCTGTCGCTTCATCTTCCAATCAATCTGAAACTGAGCCCATTTTTTATATCCTTCTACCAGAGTTAAAAACCATTTTTCTAATTCTTCCAAAGAATATTCTTGGATAAAATATTTCAATTCTTCTGTGTCCATATTGCAATAGGTCATACGAACACATATATTCTTCAACTCTTTTTCTTTTCCGTAGATATAGGCATAAACTTTAGCCTGCGCTAGATGTACCGGCTCAGGAGCCTTAATCTTGTCTAACTCACGATATGTTCCTTTTATTTCATCAATGGTAACTTGCGCTTCTCTATCATATGTTTCCAGCAACAACGGGAATTCATAACTATCACTTAAATCTTCTATTTCTGTTAAAGGTGCTGTAATAATTCCATCTGCTCTTCCATCAATCACCAATTTATAATCCGGCGTTTCTTCTTCATATTTCAAAAAGACTTCCGCCTCATATTCGCTTCCCATGCGTCTTTGGATCATGCGATGGATTCTGCCACCTTCCACCATGGCATTTTCACTACTTACATGTTTGCGATTATCAATATCGCCGCTTCGCAGCATAAATTCCACAAAATTACGCACTGAAATTCTTACTTGTCTCTCTGCCATGAGTGGTCTCCTTTCTTTTACTACTCAAAGTCTATCATACTTTCATAAAACCATAAAGTAATATAAAAAGCTGCCTCCAATAGCATTTTCATGCTTCGAGACAGCTTCTATTCTTTTATATTTATTTTTTTCCTATCTGAAAAAATTTATATGGTATCTCAAATACCACTACAATCCCTAAAACAATAGAAATCATAATCTTAATGGCTAAAAAACCACTATCAAAGGCCTGGGATAATTGATCTGTCACCAAATAGTAGGTCGCCCAATAAATCTGTGCCCCCGGAACTAATGGGAAAATTCCTGTAATCATAAACACCGTTGCTGGACATTTTTCCGACACTGCAGCATACCTTGATAACAACATAATCACAACCGTAGCTATAAATACAGACGCTGCCACAGACGTATTTGCTGCTGTCAACATTATTTTATATACCAACCATCCTGCTGCTCCAATTCCACCACAATATATGTAATATTTTTTAGGAACACCAAA
>JAFYWD010000118.1 GCA_017558205.1 Lachnospiraceae bacterium
AGAATAAGGAAAACAATGGATCCAGACGTCAGTTGGACTGCAGATCAGAATCCTCAGATTATAAACAATATCTATCAAAGTAAACTTGGTCTGTACTTGCGGGAGTGAGAATAGGCTTTGTTTTTTTGCATTTTTTTATGTTTTTTACCGGTGTAAGATGTTTTTAGATTATTCGGAGGATTAAAGATGGGAAGTTCGATTATATATATGTTGCTATTGCAGGTAGTATTGATTGCCTTAAATGCTGTATTTGCCTGCGCAGAAATTGCAATTATTTCAGTAAATGATAATAAAATGGCTAAAATGGCTCAGGAAGGAAATAAGAAGGCTAAAAGATTGGTGAAGCTGACAGAACAGCCTGCCAGATTTTTATCCACTATTCAGGTAGCAATTACCCTGTCAGGATTTTTAGGCTCTGCTTTTGCGGCAGAAAATTTTTCCGGAACGCTGGTAGATTTGCTGGTAGGCTGGGGAGTTACCGTACCGGTGGAAATTTTAGATTCTGTGGCAGTTGTGGTAATTACCATTACCTTATCTTATTTTACCCTGGTATTTGGAGAGCTGGTACCTAAACAGGTGGCTATGAGAAAATCAGAAAGCTTTGCGCTTATGATTTCAGGTCCCTTAAGTACTATTGCTAAGATATTTTCTCCAATCGTCAGCTTTTTAACTTTTTCAACCAATTCAGTGCTTCGTTTGTTAGGAATTGATCCTAATGCAGTGGATGAAGAAGTAGGCGAGGAAGAAATTCGTATGATGGTAGATGTGGGAAGTGAAAAAGGAACCATCGACCATGAGGAAAAAGAGTTTATTCAGAATATTTTTGAGTTTGATGATCTTTCGGCAGAAGAGATCATGACTCACAGAACTGATGTAACCATGCTGGATTTAGAAGATTCCATGGAAGAATGGAAGGACTTAATCTATGGAAGCAGACATACCCTCTATCCGGTTTGTGATGGAACAGCGGATCAGATTGTAGGCATACTTAACGCAAAAACATATTTCAGGCTGGAAAATAAAGACAGGGAAAGTGTGATGGAAAAAGCAGTAATTCCTGCTTATTTTGTTCCAGATACTGTTAAGGCAGATACACTTTTTAGGAATATGAGAAAAGAACGCCATGGTATGGCAGTTATTCTGGATGAATACGGCGGTACCCGTGGAATTATTACCATTAATGATTTGGTGGAACAGCTGGTTGGAGATTTAGGTAATAGTGATATAGTAGAAGAAGAAGGATCATTGGAATTGCTGGAAGAAAATCTTTGGAAGGTACAGGGAAGTGTATCTCTTGACGAAATTTCTGAGATTCTTCGGATTCCTATTGATACAGAAGAATACGATACTCTCAGCGGACTGGTATTCCATGAATACGGAAGTGTACCCAAGGATGGAAGCTGTATTGAGATTACCTATGGCAGAATGAATATTAAGGTTACGGAAATTAAAGAACATCAGATTGAAAATGCTCTTATTCGGATAACACCGGAGGAAAAGAAGCAGGAAGAGGAAGAATAAGCATAATACAGCGACAATTGACATTTAATATTGATTTTTTTATACTGTAATTATAAGAAATTTCCTATTAATCATTCTTGATTTCGGGAAGAAAATTATAAATAAAAAGGAAGGGTGATTATCATGTATTTAGAGGAGTATAAGCGTTGGATGGAAGCTGATTTGGAAGATCCGGCACTTAAAAAAGAATTAGAGGAAATCGCAGGAAACGAGGATGAGATCAAAGAAAGATTTGCAGTTTCCCTGGCTTTTGGAACAGCAGGTTTAAGAGGAGTTCTTGGTGCAGGTTCCAATAGAATGAATATCTATGTGGTTCGCCAGGCAACTCAGGGACTGGCCAATTGGGTAAAAACTCAGGGGGGGAATCAGCTGGTAGCCATCAGCTATGACAGCCGTATAAACAGTGATATATTTGCAAAGACTGCTGCCTGTGTACTGGCGGCTAATGGAATAAAGGTTAGAATTTACGATGCCTTGATGCCGGTTCCTGCTCTTAGCTTTGCCACCCGTTTTTATGAGGCGAATGCAGGTATTATGGTAACTGCTTCTCATAATCCGGCGAAATATAATGGTTATAAGGCATATGGCCCTGATGGATGTCAGATGACTGATGAAGCGGCTGACATTGTATATGCTCAGATTCAGGAGACAGACATTCTGACAGGAGCTAAGGTAATGAGCTTTGAAGAAGGTCTGGAAAGTAAGATGATCCAGTATGTGGGAGAAGATTGTATCGAAGGTCTGTATCAGGCCATAGAGTCCAGAAGTGTACGTCCGGGACTTTGTAAGAGTGCAGGCTTAAAGCTGGTTTATTCTCCTTTGAACGGTTCCGGATTAGTACCGGTAATGAGAGTATTAAAGGATATAGGTATTGAAGATGTTACTATTGTACCGGAGCAGCAATATCCTGACGGGAATTTTCCTACCTGTCCTTATCCTAATCCCGAAATTTTTGAAGCTCTCCGCTTAGGCTTGGAATTAGCAGAGAAAAATGGGGCAGACTTAATGCTGGCAACAGACCCTGATGCGGATCGTGTAGGAATTGCCATCAAATGTCCGGATGGAAGCTACCAGCTGGTATCAGGAAATGAGGTGGGTGTACTGCTGCTTGATTATATTTGTGCAGGCAGAATTGAAAAGGGAACTATGCCGGAGAAGGCAGTAGCAGTAAAATCCATTGTATCTACTCCTTTGGCAGATGCAGTAGCAGCAAATTACGGAGTGGAATTAAGAAATGTACTTACAGGCTTTAAGTGGATCGGAGACCAGATTGCAGGTTTGGAGGCAGCAGGAGAAATAGAACGCTTCATCTTTGGTTTTGAAGAAAGCTATGGCTATCTGGCAGGACCTTATGTAAGAGATAAGGATGCTATTGTGGGTTCTATGCTGATTTGTGAAATGGCTGCTTACTATAGAAGCATTGGTTCTTCCATCAAGCAGCGTTTAGAAGAAATTTATGAAAAATACGGACGTTATCTGAATAAGGTAGACAGCTTTGAATTTCCCGGCTTATCAGGAATGGATAAGATGGCTTCCATTATGAATGAGCTTCGTAATAATCCGCCGAAGGAAATTGGAGGATATGCGGTAGTGAAGGTAACTGATTACAAGAAGCCGGAGGAAACCGGGCTTCCAGCAGCCAACGTTTTGATTTACGGTCTGGAAGGTGGAGCTACCGTAGTAGTACGTCCTTCCGGAACAGAGCCTAAAATTAAAACATATTTTACTACCTTAGGAAAAGATTTAGCTGAGGCAGAAGCTCAGAAGACAAAGCTGGCAGAAGCATTAAAACCCTTATTGGGATAGAACCGGTACCATGAATATAAAATAACTGATATATTCAATGAACAGCAAAAAAGCTGTCGTACTCAAAAAAGTACGGCAGCTTTTTTAGTGTCTAAGTAAAGCAGTTTTTAAATATTCCCCGATATTAACGGATACTGGAGTAACCAAAAGCATTAGCAAAGGCATCAATCGGAATATTGTCACGACATAAGGAACAGCCTTCAGGATCATATGCCTTGTAATCCGGCACATCTTTAATGGTAAAGATGGAATTAATAGGAATTCCCATGGAACTGTTGGCGGCACTGAAAATGGTGCTGATACCACTAATGGTAGCTCCATAATAATTTAAGGTTTGGGCAGCCTTCATAACAGTTTGGCCGGTAGTTGCAGAGGCCATGAGAAGAAGTACATTTTTTCCTTTAATCATGGGCTGGAGATTTTCTCTAAACACCAGCTGGCCTGTGTTAACATGCTCCGGAGTTACAATATAAATTGTTTTATGGGAATTCATGGAGTAGATTCCTGCTTTTGTTAATTCTGATGCAAGAAATGCACCAATAATCTCACAACCATCGATGCAGACAATGGTATCTACAATAGTGGTTGCTGAAATCTGGGCAGCCAGTACTTCTGCGGTAGCAGAAGCTTCGCTGAGACGACTTTTAATGGTAGTCATATCCAAATAATAATTTACGTGAGAGTTAGGAGTGATGAAGTGTCCCGGAATAGCTTTCAGAACTACATTTTCATTTTCCTTAGAGCGAATTTTTATCATTTCCTGCATAGTATCTTATCCTCCTTTATTGGAATGCTCCGATTAATAAAATCGGGGTTCTGGATTTTCTTTTGTGGGCTTAAACCTTATGGAACTTAGGAATATAAACAGGGAAGCTGTCATTTCCCTTTAATTCTTTTCCGGCGGAAATAGTTACATCCTTATCGGTAATAAGGTACTCCACTTTAGCCCCTGATTCAATTACCGTATCCTGCATTAAAATAGAATTCTTAACTACTGCCCCCTTGGCAATCTTAACACCACGGAACAGAATACAGTTTTCCACTTCACCTTCAATAATACAACCATCGGCAGCCATCACATTTTTAACCTTAGCGTCTGCCATATAACGGGTAGGATTATCATCACGGACCTTTGTGTAAATGGGAGCACCTTTGAATAAAGCATCCAGATTATAATCATCCAAAAGCTTCATATTTTCTTTGAAATAGCTTCTCATTCCTGTAATTCTTGCAAGATATCCATCATATTTATAAGCTTGTACATTTAAACGACCCAGCTGGGGAAGAAGGACATCACGTTCAAAATATTCCTGTCCTCTTACAGAAGCGGCGTTAATTAAATCAATTAATAATTCACGTTCAATGACATAAATGCTTAAGCTGAAGTTTTGTACGCCCTGGGCTTTAGCATTTACAAAGATTTTTTCTACACGTCCATCACGGATTCCTAAGGTGTAGTAATAATCTCTGTCATTGGCTTCGTGATAAAGGAAATTATTAGGCAGCTCCTGCTCATTGTATGCTACGGTAATATCTGCTCCGCTTTCAATGTGGGCATCAATCATAGCGGAAAAGTCAAAGTTAATGGCAATGTTGGAATCAGCCATAACTACATATTTTTCTTTCTGTGAACGAAGAAAATCCAAGGTATTGGCAAGGGCTCCTGCATGGCCTACGTATTGCTTGGATTCAGCATCCATAAAGGGAGGAAAGATATTTAAACCTCCGTTTTTACGTACAAGATCCCAGGAACGACCTGAGCCTAAGTGGTCCATCAGGGAGTGATAATTGTTTCTTACGATTACGGAAACATTGGAAATATCAGAATTTGCCATACTGGATAAAATAAAGTCAATCATACGATAACGGCTGGCAAAAGGAATAGATGCCATCAAACGAACATTTACCAGTTCGGGAACCCAGTTATCAAAGGTATTGGGAAAAATAATCCCGAGAGCTCTATTATTTGTTGTTACCATTGTTCATCACCATCCTTCACATTATTTCTTACCATGGCATTGGGACCGATTTTGGCATTCTCGCCAATTACTACTCCGGCTCCCACGGTAGCAACACCGTTCTCAGAGCCGGCAGGCATAGCACCAATTACGGAATTCTCTCCGATGGTTACATTTTCGGCAACAATACAATGCTTAACAACGGCACCGGCCTTGATTACGGTACCACCCATGATTACGGCTTCTTCAATAACAGCCCCGGCTTCTACCTGGACACCGGAAAAAAGAATGGAATTTTTCACCTGACCATCAACACGGCAACCGTCAGTAATCATAGAATTTTCCACAGTGGCAGAGGAGCCGATCTTGTGTCCGTGCATACCGCTGTTACGGCTGTAGATTTTCCAATCTTCATCAAAAAGGTTAATACCGCTGTTTTCCGGATCCAAAACTTCCATGTTGGCTTCCCAAAGTGAAGCGATAGTTCCTACATCCTTCCAGTAACCACTGAAACGATAAGCAAACATGCGACGATTATCGCGAAGAAGATTAGGAATAATATTATTTCCGAAATCATTCTCGGAATTAGGATCTTCCTCATCCTCTGTCAGGTATTTTTTCAGGATATCCCAGTTAAAAATATAAATACCCATGGAAGCCAGATTGGACTTTGGAGCTTTAGGTTTTTCCTGGAACTCTGTAATGCGGTCAGTATCATCAGTTACCATGAGACCGAAACGGGAAGCTTCCTCCCAGGGAACTTCCATAACAGCCACACTGAATTCTGCATTTTTCTCTTTATGAAATTTTAAAAAGTCACTGTAATCCTGCTTGCAGATCTGATCTCCGGAAAGAATAATTACATATTCCGGATCATAACGCTCAATAAAGGAAATATTCTGATAAATTGCATTGGCAGTACCTTTATACCAGTCAGAGCCGGATGCCTTTTGATAAGGGGGAAGTACGTGTACACCACCGTATAAACGATCCAGATCCCAGGGCTGTCCGTTTCCTATGTATTCATTTAGTACCAAAGGCTGGTACTGGGTAAGGATACCTACGGTATCAATCCCGGAATTTACGCAGTTAGAAAGGGGGAAATCAATAATTCTGTATTTTCCGCCAAAGGGAACTGCCGGTTTTGCAAGCTTTTCTGTAAGGGCATAAAGGCGGGAACCCTGTCCGCCGGCAAGAAGCATTGCAATCATTTCTTTAGCCATAATTTTGCCTCCTAATTTATTTATATACTTATGGAAAAATTGTACCACATTTTTTGGTAAAATGATATTATTTTGTCAAAAAATATTAAAAAAACATAAAAAATGTAAAAATATTCCTTTTTGTTGAAAAGGTAACCGGTGAGAGATAAAAAAGGTACAACATGGGATGGGAAGAATCGGAGAAAAATTCTAAAGTTTCACGGGAAGCTACCGATAAACATAGTAAGAAAACATTAGTAAATAACAATCAGGTCCATAGTTAGAAGGAGGATGGTTTTATGCGTATAGATGCATATGCACAGGTTCAGCAGTTGTATAGCACAAAGAAAGCTCAAAAGATTACCAGAGAGGCAAAAACCGGACACAGGGATCAGCTCCAGATCAGTAGTAAAGGAAAAGATATTCAGGTAGCTAAGCAGGCATTACAGCAGGCCTCTGATATAAGGGAGGATGTGGCAGGCGCTTTGAAGGAGGCTATAAAAAACGGTTCCTATGAAGTATCTGCAGAAGGCTTTGCGGCGAAGGTAATAGAAAAATACCAGCAGTCACAGATAGTACAGGTATTTTAGATATTTCTGACATAGGAGGAAATTCAAGTGGCCAGTTTAATGGAAGATCTGATCAGTGTACTGCAGGAAGAATGTGCTTCCTACGAGGAGCTTCTGGCATTATCCATGGAAAAAACACCGATCATAGTCAATGGAGATCTGGAAGGTTTACAGACAATTACGGATAAAGAACAGCTGGTGGTTGGCAGAATCAATGGGCTGGACAACAAGAGAAGGGAAATCACCAGGGATATTGCCAACGTATTAAATAAGGATGTTACAAAGCTTAAGCTTGCAGATATTGTAGACATGCTGGAGGCAAGGCCGGAGGAACAAAGACAGCTGGCCGGGGTTCATGATTCTTTGAAGGATGTAACCGGCCGTATGGCAAAAATTAATGAACAAAACAGGGAGCTGCTTCGACATTCCCTGGAAATGGTAGAATTTGATTTGAATTTAATTCATGCAATGAGATCTGCCCCACAGACAGCCAATTATGACAGGGGTGCCTGCAGTAAGGGTGGTATCATTGGCAGGGGCAACGGCAGTTTTGATGCAAAACAATAACAACTAGGAGGAAAAGATTATGTCCTTAATGGGAGCTTTATATGTAGGTAATTCCGGCTTGACAACCAGCCAGAATGCCTTGAATACCACAGCTCATAACATGACAAATGCTGATACTACAGGATATGTCCGTCAGCAGGTACAACAGGGAACCAGATATTATAATACCATAAGAGTTGATCCCAATGCTGTTTCTGATCAGCAGATAGGTATGGGGGTTAATTATTCCAAGGTAAAGCAGGTAAGAGATTATTTTCTGGATCAGACCTATAGAAGAGAATCCGGAAGAAGTGCCTTTTATGAAGTGTCCTGGGGAGCCCTGGAGGAAGTAGAAAGCATGTTTGATGAGCTGCATGGCGAGACCTTCCAGTCCTCCATAGAAGGAGTGTGGGAGGCTATTCAGGAGCTTTCCAAGGATCCCGGCAATGCGGTGACCCAGGGGGTACTGGTACAAAAGGCAGCTCAGTTTATTGAAAGAGCTCAGTTTATTTATGATGGTTTAGTAGATTACCAGATGAATCTTAATAACCAGATTAAGAATAAGGTGGATACTATTAACAGCTATGCTAACCAGCTGAAGATGTTAAATGAAAAGATCTGTTCCATTGAATGCGGCGGTATAGAAAGTGCCAACGATTTAAGAGACCAGAGAAATAATATTTTGGACGAGCTGGCTAAATTAGGCAAGATTTCTTATACAGAAGATGTTTTTCATCAGGTTCATGTACAGTTTGAAGGAGTGGATCTGGTAAAAAGAGAGATCGTTTATGAGATTGGTCTTCATGAGGATGAGAACACCGGATTTTATACTCCCTTCTGGATTCAGAATGCTACCTATGTAGAAGACCAGAACGGAGAGAGAATCTATAATATAGAAGGAGCTGAGGTATACGATTTAAATACTATCATTTCCACAGAGCTGGATACAGATATTGGAAGCTTAAGAGCCATGATACTGGTACGAGGTGATCATCACGCGAATTATACCGATCTTAACGAGGGGAATTATGATGCTTCCATCAGTCAGTCAGTGCTTATGAATGTACAGGCAGAATTTGACCAGTTGATACATAACGTGGCTACAACACTGAATAAGGTACTGGAGGATGCAGCCTTAGCCTCAGATCCGGCCAGCGGATATTTAAGAAACGCTGACGGAAGTCCTATCCAGTTATTTGTAAAGATTGCTACTGACGGTTATGTAGAGGGGCAGCCGGCAGGCACCTGGGAATATATGGAGGAAGATCCGTCTCAGGCCAATACCCTGTATACCGTAATGAATCTTCAGATTAACAAGGAACTGATGCAGACTCCTACAAAGCTGGGCTTCATCAAGGAAGACGGAAGTATAGATTTTGAAACCATTGAAAGAATGAAGGCTGAGTTTACAGCAGAAACCAATACCTTAAACCCTAACGTAAAAAAGAAAAGTAATTTTGTGGATTATTACGGGGATTTGATTTCCCAGGTGGCTAATTCGGGAAGTGTATATAGAAGTATTCTCAGCAATCAGGAGACAACAGTAAATGCGACCTTTACTGCCAGAGAGCAGGTAATTGGTGTTTCCTCTGATGATGAATTAACCTATATGGTAAAATTCCAAAATGCTTATAACGCCTCCAGCCGTTACATCAATGTAATTAATGAAATGCTGGCGCATTTGATTAACGCTCTGGCAGTGTAAAGATAAAGAAAAATAGATAAAGGAGGCGGATTATGCCATCTCAATTTTTTGGATTAAATATTGCATATTCAGGATTATTGGCATCCAATGCAGCTTTAAATACCACAAGCAATAATATTTCTAATGTGGAAACAGAGGGCTACAGTCGCCAGGTAGCTAAGCAGGAAGCACATGATGCTTTGAGAGTATTTGCAACCTATGGCTGTGCCGGAGCCGGAGTAGACGTTATTGCCATTGAACGTATCAGAGATGAGTTTTACGATGTAAAGTATTGGGATAACAATGCCAACACCGGCGAATATAATATGAAACAATATTATATGAGACAGATTGAGGACTATTTTAATGATGATAAAACCATAGAAGGTTTCAAAACTATCTATGATCAATTTATGAATGGTATGGAGGAGGTATTAAAGTCTGCCGGAACAGATACCACAAAGGCACAGTTTATCGGACTGACCTCCAATATCGCACAGTATTTTAACAGTATGTCGGCTAATATGGCTCAGGTACAGAAGGATCTTAACCAGGAATTAAAATTAAAGATTGACGAAATTAATTCCATTGCTTCTGAAATTACAACCTTAAACCAACAGATCAATACCATTGAAATGGATGGAAAGTCCAATGCCAATGAACTGCGTGATGCCAGAGCCCTGCTGGTTGATCAGCTTTCCGCAATTACAGATGTTAAGATCATAGAAACTCCGGTATATGATACTTATAATCCGGGAAGAGAAACAGGTGCACACAGATTTATCGTGAAAATAGCCGGTGAACAGGTACTGGTGGACGGTAACGATTACAGAGAACTGGAATGTGTGGCCAGAAGACCGGAAGAAAAGGTAAATCAGTCAGATATTGACGGTTTATATGATGTTTATTGGGTATCCAATAAAAGAACCCGTGAGCTGGGAGATGAGTTCAATCTTTATAATGCCAGCCTGGGAGGAGAACTAAGCGGTCTGGTACAGCTGAGGGATGGAAATAATACGGAAAATTTCCGAGGTACGGTAACCGATATTAACGACTTAGTACTGGAAGTTGATGGTGTTAATAAAAACTTTAAACAGGTAACCATAGAGGTAACAGATGATTATCTGTTAGATCTGAATAAATGTACCCTGTCTGATACAGGCGGAAAAATTAACATAGGTAATCAGATTTTCTATTATACGGACTGGGAATTTAATCAGGAAAACGGAAGCTATACCTTTGTCATTGATGAAAGCATCAACGATGCTCAAATGACAGAAAGCAGAAGATTTAAGGAGGCATCCATCGGAGCCAGTGTGAATTATCAGGGAATCCCATATTACATGCAGCAGATGAATGAATGGGTAAGAACCTTCTCGCAGAAATTTAATGAAATACTGATGGGTGGGTACGATCTTTACGGTAATTCCGGAAATTTGATGCTGACAGGTAATCATGAAACAGATCAGGAACAATATATGTTTACTGC
>JAFYWD010000119.1 GCA_017558205.1 Lachnospiraceae bacterium
GAATTTTACAAGGATCAGAAAATTGTAGGTATTGATGCTGATATGGCTCAGGCAGTATGTGATATCTTAGGTATGGAATTAAAAATAGAAGATATGGAGTTTGATGTAATAATCAACGCAGTAACAAGTGGTAAGGCAGACGTAGTGGTAGCAGGTATGACAGTGACAGAAGATCGTCTTCAGAGCGTAGATTTCTCCGATCCCTACACAACAGCAACACAGGTAATTGTAGTTCGTGGAGAATAAAGAGAAATAATATGGGTTACGAATTGCTGTCAAAGGTAATTTCTTTGGCAGCAATTTTAAATTATTTAAGATACATTGGAGAAGGGTGAAAGAAGTGGATAATTTTATTGCTAAATTTCAGTTGAATTTTATAGACGATAGCAGATGGCGATATATCGCAGATGGTTTGGGGACCACCTTCAGCGTAACGTTTTTCGCAGCTGTATTGGGAGTACTTTTAGGCTTTATTATAGCACTTATCAGATCAACAGTAGATAAGGGCGGAAGTAAATCTGTTATTTTAAAGATTTTAGATTGGTTTTGTAAGGTATATCTGACGGTAATCCGTGGTACACCTGCCATGATCCAGCTATTGATTATGTATTATGTAATTTTCTCCAGTCCGGATATTAGTAAACAATTTGTTGCCATTTTATCCTTTGGTATTAACTCTGGTGCTTATGTGGCAGAGATTTTCAGATCCGGTATTATGTCTATTGACAACGGACAGTTTGAAGCGGGAAGAAGCTTGGGATTCAGTTATTCCCAGACTATGATTTATATTGTGGCTCCTCAGGCATTTAAAAATGTATTACCTGCCCTGGCAAACGAATTTATTACTTTATTAAAAGAAACATCTATTTGCGGATATATTGCATTAACAGATATCACACACGGAGCAAACACAATCCGAAGCCAGACATACGAACCTTTGTTACCATTACTGGCAGCAGCTCTTATTTATTTAGTAATTGTCAGCGTATTAACTGCCTTGGTTGGAAAATTGGAAAGGAAATTGAGAACAGATGCACGATAATCAGATTTTATTTGAAATTAAAGATTTATGTAAGTCCTTTGGAGATCATCTGGTACTGGATCATATAAATACTGAAATCAGGCAGGGAGAGGTAGTTGTTATTATCGGTCCCTCCGGCTCCGGAAAATCCACCTTTCTTCGTTCCTTAAATTTATTGGAGGAGCCTACTTCAGGAAGTATAACCTTTGAAGGGCTTAATATTACCGATCCTAAATGTAATATTAATAAATACCGTCAGAAAATTGGAATGGTTTTCCAGCATTTTAATTTATTTCCCCATAAGACTATCTTGGAAAATATGACCCTGGCACCTATGAAGCTTTTGAAAAAAAGTAAGGAGGAAGCTGAAAAGCAGGCGATGGATCTTTTAAAGAGAGTTGGTCTGGAAGAAAAAGCCAATGCTTATCCTTCCCAATTATCAGGAGGACAGAAGCAACGAATTGCTATTGTAAGATCTTTATGTATGAATCCTGATATGATTTTATTCGATGAACCTACCTCTGCCCTGGACCCGGAAATGGTAGGAGAGGTACTTAACGTAATGAAGGATTTGGCAAAGCAGGGAATGACAATGGCTGTGGTAACTCATGAAATGGGATTTGCCAAGGAAGTGGGTACAAGAGTAATGTTTATTGATGAGGGACAGATTAAGGAAGAAAATAATCCAAAAGACTTTTTTGAAAACCCTCAAAATCCAAGATTAAAGGAATTCTTATCAAAGGTTTTATAAATAAAATAATCCCCGGTCTGAGGAATACGACCTTGGTTAGAAAATGTTCTGAGCAAGAAAGAATCCTTCAGTATCGGGGAATTTTTTTAATTAAGAGAAAAATATAATTTATTAAAAGATTTTAGTTGTAAATTTAGTACAATCTATCACCCTGGTGGCCCAGTCCTGATAAAATTCCGGCTCATGGCAAACCATAAGAACACTTCCCTTATAAGCCTTTAAGGCTCTTTTCAGTTCGTCCTTAGCATCTACATCCAGGTGGTTGGTAGGCTCGTCCAGTAATAACACATTGGTTTCACGGTTAATCAATTTACATAAACGAACCTTGGCCTGTTCTCCTCCGCTTAATACCTTCACCTTACTTTCAATGTGCTTAGTTGTGAGACCGCATTTTGCCAGGGCAGAGCGTACCTCATATTGGGTAAAGCCCGGGAATTCCTGCCAGATTTCTTCTAGGCAGGTAGTTTCCACCCCCTGCATTTCCTGCTCAAAATATCCAATATACAGATATTGATCACGTTCAACCCAGCCTCCTAAAGAAGGAATAAGGCCTAAAAGGGATTTTAGCAAAGTAGTTTTACCGATACCATTAGAACCAATAAAGGCGATTTTTTCACCACGTTCTATTTCCAGATTCAGAGGAGAGGACAAGGGTTCATCATAGCCGATTACCAAATCCTTTGTCTGGAATAAATATCTTCCGGGAGTACGGGCCTCTTTAAAAATAAATTCCGGCTTAGGCTTCTCAGCAGCCAATTCAATAACATCCATTTTATCTAATTTTTTCTGACGTGACATGGCCATATTTCTGGTAGCTACCCTTGCCTTATTTCTGGCAACAAAGTCCTTTAAATCAGCAATTTCCTTTTGCTGTCTGTTATAAGCAGCCTCCAGCTGGGCTTTTTTCATGGCATAAACTTCCTGGAATTTATCATAATCCCCTACATATCTGTTCAGCTCCTGATTATCCATATGATAAATAAGATTAATAACACTGTTTAAAAAAGGAATATCATGGGAAATCAGAATAAAAGCATTTTCGTAATCATTTAAATAACGCTTTAACCATTCAATATGCTCCGCATCCAGGTAGTTGGTAGGCTCGTCTAACAATAAAATATCAGGCTTTTCCAGCAGCAGTTTACCAAGCAGTACCTTTGTTCTCTGCCCTCCACTGAGATTAGTAACATCACTGTCAAGACCCAGGTCTGAGAGACCGAGAGCCCGTCCTACTTCTTCTACCTTAGAGTCAATCAGGTAAAAATCATGTACGGTAAGAAGATCCTGTATGGTACCAAGATCCTCCAAATATTGATTCATTTCTTCCTCTGTAGCATCAGACATTTTTTCACAGATTTCATTCATCTGCGCTTCCATTTCAAAGAGAAAATCAAAAGCAGAAGAAAGTACACTACGGATAGTCATCCCTGCTGTTAAAGAGGTATGCTGATCCAGATATCCCACACGAACATTTTTAGCCCACTCTATTTTTCCTTCATCCGGCATCAGCTTTCCGGTGATGATATTCATAAAGGTTGACTTACCTTCACCATTTGCACCGATTAAACCAATATGTTCTCCTTTCAGGAGACGAAAAGAAACATCATTAAAAATTGCACGATCCCCAAAACCATGGGTAAGGTGCTCTACATTTAAAATACTCATAACAGCCTCACTTTTCCTTAAAATATCACTACACAAGGGTATTATATAAAATTTAATTTATAAAGGCAATTCCACATTTATTAAAAGATATTTGTAAAAATAATAAATACAGATATTTTTTTATGTCTGTTTCAAGGCTTTCTTGTGTTTTTTATAAGCATATGATAGACTAAAAAATGACAAAGTGGGTTATTATACATAAAAAATAGGTTGAGGTGCCGTTTTGGATAAACAAGAATATAAAATGAGGGAGGAGGAAATTAAGTTATTAATTTCCAAGAGAGAATTTTTTAAGGCAGTGAAAATAGCTGACGGAATTGACTGGACTAGAGTAAGAAGCGTGGCAATGCTTTGTACCGTAAGTGATCTGTATAAGGTAAACAGAAGATATAA
>JAFYWD010000120.1 GCA_017558205.1 Lachnospiraceae bacterium
TATGAAGTTTTAAAAGAATTGTATGAAGAACAACAAAAATATGGAGTAAGTCCATTGGTAGTAGATGGAGCAACTGGATTTGTATTTATTAACAAGGTAGGAACTCTACATAAGCATAGTGCAATCGATCATGCAATTAAGAGAATCGTAAATAACTATAATGCAGAAGAAGTAGTAAAGGCAAAGAAAGAAGAGAGAGAACCAGTGATACTTCCGTTCTTCTCTTGTCACACATTTAGACATACCTTTTGTACAAGATTTTGTGAAAATGAGACTAATGTAAAAGTCATACAGTCTGTTATGGGTCATGCAGATATACAAACCACAATGGATGTATATGCGGAAGTAACAGAGCGAAAGAAAAAAGAATCCATGGATAATTTATCAAAGAACATGAACATCTTTAGGAAAGAGTCATAAAAGAGAATCTTAGTTTGCAACAAAATAGGTTATATGCAACACTTTTGCAACAAATATATGATTTATGATGCTTTTAAGTGCAGTATGATGCATTTGGAAAAATCAATAAATAAAAGGGATAAGAATAACAATGCCAGATGGTGCAGAATAAAGAAAATACATTCTGGTCGTGTTGCTACAATCAGCGAATGCCGTGACCAAGGAAATGCGAAGCATTTTCGAGGTGCGATTAGCTCATTATCAAGGCTTTCCTAAGAATAGGGAAGCCTTTTTTGCGTGCTGAAATTTAGGTTAAATTTGTGGCGTGGACTTATTTTGGAATTAAAATATTTATTTTGAATTTTAGTAAACTAAGTAAATAACAGGATAAAATATATTAGGATAAGGAAAGGAGGAAGATTTTTATGTAAAATGGTATACTCATAAAAAATATATGTGTATTTTAGAAGAAAAATAGATGTCAAATGAGTTAAAAGAATTTATCTTTTTGGTTCTTATGCCAAAGGAAATGCTACCGAAGATAGTGATATTGATTTACTCGTTGAAAAGGGAAAAACAATGTCATTGTTAAAGTTGTCGGGAATGAGACAGAGTGTAGAAGAAGCATTGGAATTTCCGGTTGATTTAGTGTCAACATCAGGAATTGAAGATGAATTTTATCAGGAAATTGCAGGAACGGAGATTTTATTATATGAAGAATAAAGATATTATTATTTTGAAAAAAATATTGAAATATTGCAGTCAAGTGTCCGAAGCCTGTGAGATGTTTAAAACAATTACGATAAATTTGTAAATGTTTCAGTATTTCAAAATGCGTGTTATATGTGTATTTTATAAATTGGTGAATTGTGAAAAGTAGTTTCGGATGATTTGAGAATGACAGAGAAAAATATTCCGAGGAAAGAATGGTGTGGAATTAGAGATGTTTTTGCACATCAATATTCCAATTTAGATCATCAATCAGCTTGGGATA
This sequence comes from Lachnospiraceae bacterium, assembly GCA_017558205.1. Classification (GTDB taxonomy): domain Bacteria; phylum Bacillota; class Clostridia; order Lachnospirales; family Lachnospiraceae; genus SFDP01. Next base: position 1,394 of record JAFYWD010000120.1, read on the forward strand.
CAATACAGAATGATTTACCGGAATTGAAAGAAAATGTTGAAAGAATTTCACAATCTTTACAATAGAATTTGAATTAGTAGAGAAAATGCCAAAAGCCAGTGTTTATATTGGTTTTTGGTATTTTTATTAACGTGGAAGGAAAGGATGAAGTTATGAAAACAGATTACAAGGTTATATTCCGGTTTCCGTATTATCTATTCTCATTACTGTACCCTTTGGAGCTATTTGTGTGGAAAATCTTTATAAGAAATTATTGGAAAGGTAGACTTGCATATAAGAAAATGTTAAAATTATATCAATATAAAAAGCAATTGCAATGTCAGAGTCTGTAATTGTTATAAAGAAGGAGAGCTACAAATGGTAACTAATGACGCAACTATTCTAAAAGTAAAGCATGACCTGCTATATCGAATTGCCAAGCTGGCATTTGAAGGGAACTATGAGGAACATAAGGATCAGATTCCTTATGAGATGATACCCGGACCACAGGCTCAGTTTAGATGCTGTATTTATAAAGAACGTGAAGTATTACGGCAGAGAATCCGTCTGGCTGAGGGAAAAAATCCGGTGGAATCAGACAGTAAAAATGTAGTTCAGATTATTCCGGCAGCCTGTGAGGGTTGTCCCATTACCCGATATGTTGTAACGGATAATTGCCAGAAGTGTATGGGAAAGGCCTGTCAGAATTCCTGTAATTTCGGTGCCATTACCATAGGAAAAAATCGTGCTTATATTGATCGTGATTTATGTCGTGAATGCGGAAAATGTGCACCTGCATGTCCTTATAACGCTATTGCAGATCTTGTACGGCCCTGTAGAAAAAGCTGTCCCGTAGATGCTATTATCATGGATGAGGAAACCGGAATTGCAGTGATTGATGAAAGTAAGTGTATTCAGTGCGGTGCCTGTGTTCACAGCTGTCCCTTTGGTGCCATTGGAACAAAGACTGCCATTGTACAGATTATAGAGGCGATGAAAAAGGGGAAAAAAGTGGTGGCAATGGTGGCACCCTCCATTGAAGGTCAATTTGGAGAAGATATCAGTATGTCAAGTATCCGGACAGCCCTTAAAAAAATCGGTTTTGCGGATATGATTGAAGTATCTCTGGGAGGAGATTTAACAACGGTATATGAGGCCAAAGAATGGATGGAAGCATATAAGGAAGGTAAAAAGATGACGACCTCCTGTTGTCCGGCATTTGTCAATATGATTCATCAGCATTTCCCGACATTGACAGAACATATTTCAACTACCGTATCTCCCATGTGTGGAGTTTCCAGAATGTTAAAGGCTCAGGATCCTGATACCGTAACAGTATTTATCGGACCATGTATTGCGAAGAAGAGTGAAGCGACTAATCATGATATTGAAGGAAATGCAGATTATGTACTGACAGTGGGTGAAATGCGTGCCATGTTAAAAGCTAAGGAGGTACAGTTTGAAAAAGAGGATAATGATACTCAGCAGGGAAGTATTTACGGTAAAAGATTTGGTAACGGAGGAGGAGTGACCCAGGCAGTTCTTCGCAGCCTGGAAGAGGAAGGTATCACTACAGAAGTAAAAGTAGAAGTATGTGATGGAGCAGCAGAATGTAAAAAAGCGCTTCTTCTTTTGAGGGCAGGAAGATTAAATGCCGATTTCATTGAAGGTATGGCATGCCCCGGTGGTTGTGTAGGCGGTCCCAGCAAGCATGATACGATTGCTGCTACCAAAAAATCCAGAGATAAGCTGATTGGAGAGGCTGACGACAGAGGAATCAGAGAAAACTTAGAAAAGAGAATGCAGGTAGATCTTACTTCTTTTTCTATGCATAGACATTAATAAGAAATTAAATGTGTTCCCCCCACCGGTCAGCTGTTTGCCGGGTGGGGGAATCTGATTGCAAATCAGAAGTGGGAATGTTATACTACCCTAAAAGAAAAATAAGAATACGAAAGATGATATAGCCTAAAGGAATGGAACGCTGATAGTGACTGCAAAATAGAGGCAGGCTCTGTCGGCTTTTTTAGAGTGGTATTTTTTCTGAGATTGACTTTTAAGAAGGCGCTGTAACACTTAGGAAGCAGAGAAGAAGGTGAGGCAAAAATGAAAAATATAGGAATTCTTGGACTTGGGAATATTGCAAATCGCGTGGCACAGGGAGTGTTATGCAGTGAAAAAGCTATGCTTTATGCCGTTGCCTCAAGAAGTGGTGAGAAGGCAAAAAGCTTTTGTGAAAAATACGGTGCACAGGTTTATTATGATAATTATGAGGAAATGCTGAGGGATCCCCTGGTAGATATCGTATATATTTGTACTCCCAATAATTTTCACTATGAACAGATTAAGCTGTGCCTTAAGTATAATAAGCATGTAATCTGTGAAAAGCCTATGGTAAAAGATGAGATGCAGATCAGAGAGCTATTTGCCTGTGCAAAAGAGCAGGGACTTTTTTTAATGGAAGCAGAAAAAACTATGTTTACTCCTCTGAATAAAAAAATCAAAGAAATGCTAGAAGAGGGTGTCATTGGAAGACTTCATACCATAAAAGCCCAGTATTGCAGTGATGGCCTGGAGGGACTTCCTTTAGACCATTGGGTATTGGCAGAGGAAATGGGAGGCTGTACCTACGATATCGGCGTATACCCGATTTGTCTGGCACATTTTTATGCCGGGGCAGATATCAGACAGCTTCAGGCAGAAGCAGTAAAAAACGATGATTTTCCCTGTGACTTTGGGATGGAGGCAGATATTTTTTATGAAAATGGGATTTATGCTTCCCTTCGATCTAATTGGTACTATCAGGCAAAGGATAAAGGAAAAGCTATTTTAGTAGGAGATAAAGGACATATTGAAATTCCTGCATTTTGGAAGGGAAAGGAAGCTTACCTTTACAGAGAAGGAGAGGCTGTGGAAATTAAAATGGAAATGGAAAGTGATTTTGAAGGAGAGATCACCCATGCTATAGAATGTATCGAGTCCGGTTTACCGGAAAGTCCTATTCTGGGAGAGGAAATGAGCATCAGGATTATCAAAGTAGTTGCAGCTGTTTGGAAAGATTTTCACGGGAGAAAATAGAAAGCTTCCGGGAGAGAATGAAATGAAGGAAAATAAAAAAAGCTATCATTTTAAAAAGGTCTCCGTTACTATCTTGGAAGAAGAGGAATTACCGTTATTCCATCCGTTATTACCGGAGGAGCTTAAGAGGCTGTGCCTTACTCAGGATATTATTGCTTTAGGTGCCGTTGGCACAGATTCAAGAAATGCCCGTCATGCCTGCGGAATTATGGTGATAAGGGTGATTAGTAAGGACATTATGCTGCTTCGTTGGATTATGGTGGCACCGGCTAATCAACGTCAGGGAATCGGTTGCCAGTTAATGACTGCTGCACAGACCATTGCAGGTGAGATGAATATGAAAATGGCAGGAAATTTTTCTGAAAAGGCTGAGACAAATATCCGGGGAAGTATCTACAGTTTTTTAAGAAAAAATGGTTTTGTGATTTCCGGGGAAGAAGCCAAATCCTATGTGACAACCCTGGGAGATATCGGGCGTGAGCCCTTTTTTCAGAAGGCAGTAAAAGACAGACGAACTACAAGCTTAGAAGAAGTATCTTCGGCTATGCTGATGCGTTTTAACTATCATTTGCGGGAAGAGGGACAGCTTTTTATCGGTCCCCTTTCTAAAGAGAAGGTACTTTCTGATGTTAGTATGGTAACTGTAAAAGAAGGAGAAATTAAAGCCTGTATTATTTTTAGGGAAATAAGGGAAAAAGAATTAGAGCTGGCCTTTGTGTATACGGATAAAAAAAAGACAGCGCAGATGCCGCTGTTACTGATACAAGCCTATCATATGATGAAAGGTAAGTATTCTGAGGATACAGTAATTGTGCTTCCTTGTGTGACAAGAGTATCCGGTCGATTGGTAGAAGCAATGGTACCATCGGCCAAAGTAGAGCAAATAGCCTACCATGTACAGTGGAGCCATGAAAAAATATAAGGGTGCAGAAAGCAGGAAGAACTAATGACAATGAAGTATATTTTAATACAGGCAATAGGTATTTTAGGTACCTGTTTATTTTTTCTGTCTTATCAATTTAAAAACAATAAAACATTATTTCGGGTTCAGTTTATCTCTTACTTGTTTTATACACTGCATTTATTGCTGCTGGGAGCGATTACCGGAGGAATCAGCTATGCATTAAATACCCTGCGTTCCTTTTGTCTGGGAAGTAAATATTCCTTTTTAAAGGGATGGAGGATGTGTGGGATTATCTGTATTTTACAGCTTTTGACCCTGGTATTTACCTGGGGAGGCTGGCTGTCTCTTCTACCCATTGCAGCAAATATTGCCGCCACAATAGGAGGCTATACTTATAATGCTAAAAAAATCAGAGTGGTAGGAATGTTTGTTAATTCCCCCTTATGGATTGTATATAATATTTTTGTTGGTTCCTGGGCAGGCATTATTGATGAAATAGTAACGGAGGCATCCATTATCCTATCCATTTTCCGATATGGCTGGAGGAATCTGGAACAGGAAAAAGA
>JAFYWD010000121.1 GCA_017558205.1 Lachnospiraceae bacterium
AAATTATAAGATTGTGATAAACATAAAGTTAAACTATAATAAAAGGATAAGGCAATCTACAAATAGAATAATAAAACTATAGAGAATAACTTTATCAATAAAAAGGATGATAGGAAATAAATGAAGGTTACCATGATCTCCAACTATATTAATCATCATCAGATTCCTTTTTGTGAGGAATTTTTTGCAAGACTGGGTGAGGATTATAAATTTATACAGACAGAGCCTATGGAAGAGGAGCGGATTGCCATGGGCTGGGCAGTGGAAGAAAGTAAGCTCCCCTATCTTCTTATTCTGGACCGGCAGGAAGAATTGTGTAAAAGTCTGATAGAAGAAAGTGATATTCTGATTATTGGCTGGAATGAAAAAGAGGAGCTTTTTAGGAACAGGCTAAAAGGAAATAAGCTGACCTTCAGAATGAGTGAAAGAATCTATCGGGAAGGACAATGGAAGGCCATTTCTCCCAGAGGATTATTGAGAAAATACCGGGAGCATATTCAATATAGAAATAAGCCTGTTTATTTGCTGTGTGCCGGGGCCTATGTGGCCTCTGATTTTTCTTTGATAAAAGCCTATCCGAAAAAGCAGCTTCGCTTTGGATATTTTCCGGAATTTATCAAATATTCGGAAAAGGAATTGGAAGAAAATCATCCCTGGGGAAGTAGAAAGAATGAAAAGGAAATACAGCTTGTCTGGGCCGGAAGATTTCTTCCCCTAAAGCATCCGGAAATGGCCATAGCATTAGCGGCTTCTCTGGAAAAAAAAGGGTATCGTTTTCATCTTCACATGATAGGTGGAGGAGAAATGGAAAAAGAATTGAAACTTCAGGCTGAAAAAATGCATCTAAAGGAAAGGATAACCTTTTACGGCTTTTGTTCGCCAAAGGAAGTCAGAGGAATTATGGAAAAATGCCATATCCATCTTTTTACCAGTAACCATCTGGAAGGCTGGGGAGCAGTGGTAAATGAAGCCATGAATTGCGGCTGTGTGGAGGTGGCCAATAGTCAGGCGGGAGCGGTACCTTATTTAGTAAAGCAGGGAGAGAACGGCTTTATTTATCATGAGGGAAGCTATCAGGATATGGAGGAGAAGGTGCAATATTTGCTGGAACATCCGATACAAAGCTCTGGAATAGGGAAGAAAGCCTATGAAACCATAGCCTGTCAGTGGAATGCAAAAGAGGCAGTGGAAAGATTGCTGAAGTTTCATGAAAACTGGCAAAAAGGAGAAATTATGTGGCAGAAGGAAGGGCCTCTTAGTAAGGCACCGGTAATTTCACCGGGAAAGGTTCGGGATTATTTGCAGCTATAAAAGCTATTAATCTGCGGTACAGCCTGAATGATCCTTCAACATGAACCTTCAAAAAGAAAAATAGAAAAGTGAAAAATATGAAGAATAAAAAGATAGAAGAGCCTTTAATCAGTATTATCATACCTGTTTATAATATTTTAGACTGCCTGGAAAAATGTGTGGACAGCTGCTGCAGACAGACCTATAAAAATATAGAAATTTTATTAGTTGATGACGGCTCCAATGATGGAACAGAAAAATTATGTGACCGACTGAAGGAGAAGGATTCCAGAATCAGAGTATTTCATAAGAAAAATGGCGGCTCCTCTTCGGCAAGAAATTTAGGAATAGAAAAATCTGAGGGAGAATATCTGGGCTTTGTAGACAGCGATGATTTTATCAGTGAAGACATGTATCGGTTAATGATGGATGCCATGATGGAGCATCAGACGGATATTGTTCAGGTATCCCGGGATGAAATTGACGAAAAGGGAAATAAGCTTCCCGATGTATGTATTCCTCCGAAAGAAGCCTATTTTTGTGAAGCATCCGATTTTTTACAGGAGCTTTTGCTTCATAAGGGAGATGCTTCCTTTTGTACCAAGCTGATTAAGAGAGAGCTTTTGGAAAAGGAAAGATTTCCGGAAGGAAAATTAAATGAAGATTTTTACTTATTGCTTAGGATATTAAAGAAGGTTTCCGGAATTTATATTTTACCTAAGCAGTGCTACCATGTGTTTTACCGCATAGGAAGTAATACAAGAAAAAAGGATAAAAATGATTTTTCTCCGGTTTTTATAGATATTGTTGATAATGCAGATGTGGCAGAGGTGTTGGTAGAAAAACATTATCCTCATTTAAAGCAGGTAGCGATAAGATTTGGCTTGATACAAAGGCTGGACTATCTGCTTCATATTCCTGTTTTGCAGATGAAAAAGGAGAATGCGTTCTATCAGAAGGTTAAGAAATATCTGAGAGCTCACAGGAAAGATATCCTTACCAATCCTTATCTTACAGGAAAAAACAGATGTTATCTGCTGTTGCTTTCAGTAGCACCAAAAGAACTGCGGCAGCTTCATCAATGGTATAAGAAAATAAAGTAGTCACATGGAAAGTCCAAAAGCGGGCTTCTCAAAAAGAGAAAGGGGAACTAATTAAATGAAGCAAAAATTTGCAAGGATTTTATCATTCCTATTAATATGCGCTCTATTTCTGGGATCCGTTCCGGTACTGCCGGCACAGGCGGCTGACACAGAAGGACAAACCGTATCCGGCGCAGAGATTAGCGGGAATGGGAGGGGCGGCAGTGTATCCGGCTCAGAGGTAAGTGGAAATGAACCGGGCGCTACGGTGTCCGGTTCAGAGACGGGAGGAAGTGAATCCGGCGGTACGGTGTCCGGTTCAGAGACAGGAGGAAGTGAATCCGGCGGTACGGTGTCCGGTTCAGAGACAGGAGGAAGTGAATCCGGCGGTACGGTGTCCGGTTCAGAGACAGGAGGAAGTGAATCCGGTGGTAGCGTATCCGGTTCAGAAGGCAGTGGAACTGCAGGTGAGGAACCGGAAGAAAATGAACCCTTACCGGAAGGAATGGTTGCACTGACCTTTCAGTCTGCATCAGCTTTGGGACAGGGAGTTTTTTCTATTGTTCCCTTAGATGAACTGGGAAATGAAACTGCTGCGGTAACTGACAGGGCAGTAGTTCCTGTTAAAAAAGAGTTTCGTTTCAAAATTAAGGTGTCAGAGGGCTATAAGGTAACAGAGGTGGAAACTCCGGCCGGATTGTTAACAGCCCAGAATCAGATTTATTCCATAACACCTACCGGCAGTATTACTGTCAAAATTACAATTGTGGAATTAAAAAAATATGACGTAACCTTTTCCTATAACGAAGAACAGGTAAAGGGTCTTAAGGTATACAGAGAGAAAAAGGATGTTACCTTAGAGGATAAGGTAGCAGCCAATATGCCGGAAAATTCTGTCATTTCCTTTGATGTTGAATTGGAAAGCATGATGAAAATTGTAAAGGTAACAGCTAACGGAAAAACGCTGCAGCCGGTGAATGGGACCTCTTATACCCTGGAACCCTTAAATCAGGCGGTAGAGATTACCATTGAAACCTCCCTGGATTCGGCGAAATGTAACAATCTGTCTTTTGTACTTATGGGCCATGCAGGCTCCGCTACTGTTTCCAATAAGGGAAGAATTTATCATGGCGGAGACACTGTTTTAACTACGGATACCAGAGAAGAGATCGGATTATCAGTACATAAGGATTATGAAATTAAAGAAGTATTGATTAATGGAGAAAGGGTAGAATTTACAGGAACAAAAACTACCTATACCTTTAACTTTTCTTCTCAAAGCAGAATCCAGAAAATTCAGGTTACCACAGCACCTAAAACTTCCCTGGAAGTAAAAAAGGTGGTATTTGCCAATAAATCAGAGCATATTTCCTATTCGGTAAATACCTCTGCGGTGGGACAGCCGGAGATTGTGATTGCTGAAAAGGAAAGCGGAAAGAATAATTCTTATCTTGTAAAGCCGGGACAGACAGCCCTGGAATTTACCATTTCTGTCCAAAATGGCTATGAGCCTAAGGTAGAAATTCCTACAGGTGTTTTATACGATATGGTAAAAAAGGATAACAAATATGTTTATTCTTTGGTAATTGCCAGCCTGGGAAGTAAGGAATTACCTACAGAAATTATTATTGATGAGAATCCTCAGATCAGAACAATTTCCGTCAGATATGATAAGGATAAAATCGAAGAAATGTATGCAACGGTAGACGGAAAGATTTTTCAGGGGCAGGAAAGCTATGACAGTAACCTGAAAAAACAAATTTTAACCTTTACCTACAGCTACAATAAAGAGATTGCCCTTCAGGTAAAAACAAAGGAAGGCTATGTGCTGGAAGAGGTTCTGGAGGGAACTACGGAAGCAGGAGAAAAGAAGGCAAGCCCCTACAAAAATAATTATCTTTATACTATCAAAATTGATAAAGATAAATTTGTGGAGCTGAAGATTAAGGGAGAGTATCATTCCAAGATTTTCACTACGCTTGGAACGGAAACTCTTTTGGAAAAAGAAGGAGACAGCTTCCTGGCAGAGGTTGGAAGCAAATATGTAGCCCGTTTATATCTTGGACAGGAAACACAGTCACTGGGGAAGGCTGTTCTTAAGAGCGGTTCCAAGATCATCAACGGAAATCTTCCGGTAATCGATAGTGAAAATATAGAATTTGAAATTCCGGCCTCAGAAAAAGGAAAAACCCTGACTCTGGAGCTGACGGTAAAAGGAACTACCACCACCAGCTTTGTAAAAATTAAAGTATTACCGGAAATGAAAATCAGCTCTATTGCAGGAGTGAAAAGCGGAAAGCTTTCTCAGGATGTGGATACGCTGAAGGAATATAAAATTACCTCTAATCTGACACTGAAAAATGTGGCTGCAGAAGTAGTTACGGCAGTTCCGGAGGATGAAATTATTACCGAGGAGCAAAGAGCTGAATTGAACAAGAAAGCGTCAGAGATTTTTGTTCCTGTCATAGAAGACAATATTTTAAAAATAAAAGTAAATATCACGGAAGCGGGAGAAAAGGCTTATATTAAGCTTTATGATCCCACTAAGACTGTGGAGGGAAAAAAATATTATCTTACCGGCGGAACATTTTTGATTACCGCCCAGGCTCCTGCTTTTGTAAGTAAAAAGCCGGCACTGAATCAGGAATACGGCACCAATCTGGAGCTTGCCCTGAATCTTACCTTAAAGGATGCTGCTAAGCCGGAAAGCGGTGCTCTCTGGTATAAAATACAGGTAGAACCAAAATATGACAGTAAAACATCAGACATTATTAAGGAGGCCACCTCTTCGTTTACGGAATACAGACCCTATACCAAGGATACACAGATAGAAACATTACAGGTAGTGGGAAGAGATCAGACAGGCATTCAGGAGGGAGATCTTCCTTTTAAAGCAGATTTTAACGTCAGTGTATCCCTTGTACAAACGAAGGATCAGCAGCTGCCGGTAGAAAGCGGTGAACAAAAGAATGTAATTTTTACCTCAAAAGAGGCTGTGAAAAAGGTGATGTCAACCAAAGCACCTCTTTATGAAACTGCCTTAGGAATTAAGGTAATAAACGGTACTGTTTATTCGGGCCAGGAAAATGTGGTAGTGGCTGCTCCTGTATTTTCTAAAAATACCAGCTACAGAAAGCTGGAATGCTATACTCAGGAAGAAGGAATTACAGTTGAGTATAATGAGAATAATGAAATTATTGTATCAGTAGACTCTGAGGTAAGGCCGGGAAAATATACCATAGAAGCAGTAGCAGAAGCGGCTGAAAATACCCTTCCTTCTAAAAAAGAATTTACCATACAGGTGGCACAGGGAATTTATCATTTGGAGGTAAAGGCCTCGAGTACTCTCTATAAAGCTTATAAAAAAGCAGGATCCTTAAACGTAGAGGTTATTTATAATGAAAATTCTGACAACCAGCCTAAAAACAAAAAAGTAGAGTGGTTTTTACAGGATGCAGAGGAAAATGATATTGTTAAAGGCCATGATAAATATGAGTACTTCCAGATAAAGGAAGGTAAAATTACCGTTCATGAAAAATATATTGTATCTCCTGAAGAGGAAGAGTATGAAAATAACAGATTCCGTGTAAAAGTAGTAGCAAAGGATTTTGAGAGAAAAGAAGAGGTTGCAGGCTACAGTGATTGGATTACGGTAACAAATACCGGAATTTCCTTGGGAGAAGTGGTTCTGGTAAAAGAAAATCCGGAAGAAGAGCTTTATCAGGTAGTGGCAAGAAGTAACCAGCAGGTTCCTGCAGATAAAATCAACGGCAGCAGACTGATGGTACTGAAAAGAGGAGTACCGGAAAGAGAAAGCTATACCGGAGAGCATTTTATAGAAGAGGAAGTGCTGGAGCTGCTTAACTTTACCAGCTCTAATACTAAAGCCTTGGAGATTCTGGAGGATAGAACCATCAAGGTAAAAGATGTCAATTCAGTACTTACTCTGATGGCAAAGACTACCGACGGAAGCAACAAAGGTGTAAGTCTTGCCAATCTGGGAATTATCCTGGCAAAGCCTACGGATTTAGGTATTATCGTTACCAACTTAAGAACAGAGTCCATGATAGCAGATACCTACTCCACTCAGGAAAGTATTTCCTATTATGGATTAAAGGATGAAAAGCTGAGAATTCACCTAAAGGATAAGGGACAGAAGAACAGCTTCTTTGGCGGTGATCATGAATTTAGTGTGACAGGGGCAAAAATTATCAGCAGTAATTCCCTGGAAGGAAGCTATGATGTGATAGCTACTTCGGAAACTATTGTGATTACTTTGTTGAATAAGGCAAATAATACGGAAAGACAATTCCAACTGGTAAATAAGACCTATGATAATGCTAAGGTAAAAAATAGTCAGCCATTATCCTTTAAAGTAGAAGGTACTCTGGAAACCGGAAACTGCCAAAAGGAACAGAAAATCTATTTCACTCTTCCTAAGTCAGCGGTAGGAAAATATTCCCATGTGTGGATTACCATGGATCAGATAGAGCTGCAGAATACCCGGAAGAAGGAAAATTATGAAAAGCTGGAGGCAGCCATCATAAGTGGTCTGGGAGAAATTCAGACACTGGACGAGCAGGGAAGAGCAGTGCTGGTATTTGGTATAAGTGAAGACAGTGAACAGTATATTATCCCCGATTTGTCCTATAGTTATAAATTTAATGTGGCCTTGGGAAGTGTAACAGAGAATTATGAATTTGTTTCAGAAAGTAAAACGAATCCGGTTACCTTAAAGACCACAAAGACCAAGGCAATGAATACTGCCATTAAGAACTCCTATTCCATTTCAGCCAAGGAAGAGGGACAGGCTGTTTTGGCAATGAAGGATAAGAAGGTGACCCTGGAATCTGTAGGAACCTTGATGAATAAAAATAACAGTGGAAAAGTAAACCGTTTTGCTGAATTTTTTGAAGTGGCAGAGCTTGAAAATGAAAACGGAGAGATTTCCTATGTGATCCGTTTACAGGATGGGGTGGACCCTGCTGAGATTAAGAAGGCCGATACCAGCGGATATCTGACAGAGTATGTTTGCAGTAACGGCAAGGAGAGTAAGGTTGTAAAAAATGCGCTGATCAAGGTCAACATGAAAAGTCTGCTCAAAAAATATAAAATCAGCGAGGCAGGTGTATTTAAGTCAGAAGAGGTAGATACGAAGACCGGTCTTTTGGCAGATGGACAGAAGGTGGCGGCCGGACAGGTATATGTGGCAGAAAAAGAAGCCTTTACCGTAGATGTTACCGGAGAGGGAGAGCTTCATATTCAGTCTAAGCCGGATAAAAAATTAAAAACTACCAATAAGTTTACGGTTTATGTACTTCCTGAGGACAGCTTCTATGGAGCAACTGTTTCTTCCGAGGAGGAAATGAAAAAGTATGGTATCAAGCTTACGGCTGTGGTCAAGCTGAAAAATAAGGCAACGGCTACAGGAAAAATTAAGTTTGCCTCTAAGGATAAAAAGGTAGTTTTAAGATCAGATCAATTTATTCCTACGGAAGAAGCCGGTAAGGGAACCTAC
>JAFYWD010000122.1 GCA_017558205.1 Lachnospiraceae bacterium
AACTCCTTTAAGCGACTGGTACCCGGCTTTGAAGCTCCTGTAACAGTGGGCTATGCTACCTCCAACAGAAGTGCGGTTATCCGTATTCCTGCTTATGCAAAAACACCGGCTTTACGCCGTTTTGAGCTGCGCAATCCTGATGCCACCTGCAATCCTTATCTTTGCTATGCCGCCATTCTTATGGCAGGTCTGGATGGGGTAAAAAATAAAATAGATCCTCATACCAACGGCTGGGGACCCTACGATATGAATCTTTACTCCTTACCGGAGGAAGAAAAAGCTAAATTAAAGGCTCTTCCCACCAGCTTGGAAGCAGCCCTGGATGCTCTGGAAGCCGATCATGACTATCTGACTGCAGGCGGAGTATTCCCTGAGCATTTAATCAAGAACTTTATTGCTAATAAAAGAAAAGAATGTGCAGAGATGGCTAAAATTCCTCATCCTGCAGAATTTGACAGGTATTTTAATCTGTAAAATACTATAATCAGTACAGTTCATCTTCTTATTACGCTAACTGCTAAATATATATCTGAGTATTTATTGTAAATATCATAAAAAAGTCCTTATCCGTAAAATGTCAGCACAGCTTATATCTTCCCTGCAAATGACATTCTTACCGGATAAGGACCTTTTTTTATTTTACAATTTACAAACAGCTTGAGCTTTGACTAAACAAAAGTTTTCCTCTAAAAACCAGACATCTACTTTTATACTATAATCTCAACCCTGCTTCCCCCGCTTTTATCCTTTACCACCTTAATCTGCTTGTCTATCTTTTGCTTTAATTCTCCTACATGGGAAATAATACCTACCAGCTTGTTATTATCCGCCAGGGAGGTCAAGGCTTTCATGGCTTGGGAAAGAGAGTCTTCATCCAGGGAACCGAAGCCTTCATCCACAAACATGGTTTCCAGCTTAATCCCTCCGCAGGAGGCCTGGATTTCATCAGAAAGTCCCAGGGCTAAAGCCAGAGATGCTTTAAAGGATTCTCCTCCGGAAAGAGTTTTCACACTTCTTTCACTTCCGTTATAATGGTCAATCACATTAAGATCCAAGCCACTCTGTCCCTGCTTTGTTAATGCTTCCCTGCTTCTTACCAAATCATACTGTCCATCTGTCATAATCATTAATCTTGTATTGGCACGATGTATAATTCGATCAAAATAATCCATCTGGATATAGGTTTCCAGCATAATTTTCTCTTTTCCGCTGATATTACCGTTTGCTGTATTGGACAGTGCCTTTACCCAGGCATACTTGTTTTCCGTGGTAATCAGCTCTTGTCCTTTTAATCTGATATTTTCCAAGGATGCTTTATTTGCTGTCATCCGGCTGTGGATGTTCTTTTCTTTTAGAATTATTGTCTTTAAAACTTCTTCTGCTTGGACTTTCTGCTCTATTGCTCCTTCCCTACAGACCTCTTTATTTTCTTCTAAGGTCTTTCGGATTTCTTCTTTTGCAGATTTGACAGCTGCAATTTCTTCCTTACAGCTATTCTGCTTTTTCGCAGCGGCTTCTAAATTCTTCTGAAGCTCTTCTACAAAGCCTCGAAGCTTATCCATCATTTCTCTTGCCTGATTTTTAGAAGCAAAGGCCAGTTTTTCCTCCAGCTCCTTTACCCTGATTTCCAGCACCGAGATTTCTCCTTCTTTTGTTTTTAAAATATCCTTATATTCTGTCAGCTTCTTTCTCTCAGCCTCCAGCTCCTGCAATTTTTCCGGTAATAATTTTTCTATTTGTTTCTTTCTCTCTTCTTTCTCTACTACTTCTTTTATCCCGGCTGTAAGCTTTTTCCAAAGATCCTGCAGCTGCTCTATCTTTTTTTTCAAGGTGATTTCCAAACCTTCTTCCGGTATCTGACCCAATAATTCTCCTACTTCTGCAGATACACTCTCTTCCTTTTCCTTCAGGGCTCCCTTCAGGCTGCCGGCTTTTTCACTGGCAGCTGTCAGCTGCTCGTTTGCCTTTGCTGCTGTCTCTCTTAATGCTTCCACTTCTTCTTTGGTAGGTGCATCTTCCGGCTTTAAGGCTGTCTTTGGATGAGTAAGGGAACCGCATACGGGACAGGCTTCTCCCTCTTTTAGGGTTTCTGCCAGTATTCCTGCCTGAGCATCCAGATAGGCCTTATTCTTTCTTCCATATTCCTCCTCTGATGCCTTTGTTATCTCCGACTTGCTTTCATAATCCTTCAGTGCCAACAGGTAGTCGGACTTAATTTCCTCTAAATTACCTATATTTTTTCTTAATGCG
>JAFYWD010000123.1 GCA_017558205.1 Lachnospiraceae bacterium
GTCAATACTTTTTATTTAAAAAAATATTTATTTTCAAATTATTTTCTTTTTAAACCATCAAGTTTTATATTTTATCTTTTTAATTATTCTATTTTTTGTTTATTATTGTATATTCGAGTTATTTTCAGTCTTTTTATATTTAACATAATCCCTTTCCTGGGCACCACAACCGGGACATCTGTCCCTCTTTGTCTCTTCTGTCATCATGTGACCACATATAGGACGGACATAAATCAGCCCTGCAATCACCTTGTTCTCTCCCCTCATCTGAGAAAGCATTTCCTGATGAACCTTTTCTGCTTTCATTGCCACATGATAGGTCCCTTCAGCTAAAGAATACTCATGTTCCTTGCAATATTTTTCCGTCATATCATAATAATTTCTATACTCAAACTCTTCAGTTTTTGCGAATATTTCTCCTGCTCTCGAAAAAACAGGAGGTCGTTCAATAATGGAATAGAAATTTCTGGCATGATAATATTCAGAAGCCGCCAGTGCTTCAAACATTACAGTCATCTCCTCCATTCCTCTTCAAACTTCCTCATGGCATTATCCAGCACAACTACTGTAAAGTGCTTTAAGAATAAAGCATAGTTCTGACAGCCGAAATACTCTTCATAATCACCGGTACATGATTACCTCTCAGTCCAAATACAGGATTTACTGCAATACTCTCGGTAAAATTACAGATTCTTTTGTAGTAAGCAGCGGTTCCCCAAGGAACCAGATCTCCAATCACTCCCAGGGATTCTACCTGTGGCAAGCGATTGATTTTTTCTTTTACCTTCTGTATTTTTTTATAGATTTCTCCTTCTCAAGGCTTCCCTTATAAAACTATGAAAAACTCAGGCAGAAGCATTTCTGCCTCTGCCCGATATTATTGTTATATTTTAGCTAACACAAAGATATTATAAATAGCTTCGATAGCAGTTTCAAAATCTTCATTCTTAACACCAATGATAATATTCAACTCACTGGATCCCTGGTCAATCATCTTTACATTTACCTTAGCATGAGCAAGGGCTGAGAAGATTCTTCCTGCAGTACCTCTGGTGGATTTCATACCTCTTCCTACTACTGCAATGAGAGCCAGATCTGCTTCAATGTCAATCGTATCAGGCTTTGCCAGTCTATGAATTCCTGTAACTACCTGCTGTTCCTTATCCATAAAGTGATCCTGATGAACAAATACTGTCATAGTATCAATTCCGGAAGGAACATGCTCAA
Source organism: Lachnospiraceae bacterium (assembly GCA_017558205.1). Taxonomy (GTDB): domain Bacteria; phylum Bacillota; class Clostridia; order Lachnospirales; family Lachnospiraceae; genus SFDP01. Next base: position 1,228 of record JAFYWD010000123.1, read on the forward strand.
AGGAAATTCCGTTATCCTCAAAAACATTCAATACCTTTCTTCCAAAACCGATTTCAGAGTTCATCATATCTTTTTCAATATTGATGGCACAGAAGCCTTTTTTACCTGCAATACCTGTAACTGTATATTTTGATTTCTGACAGGTACTTTCTACAATCCAGGTACCGTTATCGGAAGGTGCGTTAGTATTACGGATATTGATGGGAATTCCTTCTTTTCTTACAGGGAAAATAGCATCCTCGTGTAATACGGTAGCTCCCATGTAAGAAAGCTCTCTTAATTCACGATAGGTAATTGTTTCGATTCCTACCGGATTCTTGATGATTCTGGGATCTACTAAAAGGAAGCCGGAAACATCGGTCCAGTTTTCGTACACATCTGCATGAACTGCCTGCGCTACGATAGATCCTGTAATATCGGAACCGCCTCTGGAAAAGGTTTTTACCGTTCCGTTGGGTAATGAGCCGTAAAATCCGGGAATAACGGCCTTATCATGTTTGGAAAGCTCTTCTTCCATCACAGACTTTGTTCTTTGTTCATCCCAGGTTCCATCTTCTTTGAAAAAGATTACCTTTGCTGCATCTACGAAGGCATAGCCCAAGTAATCAGCCATAATAATTCCGTTAAGGTACTCTCCGCGGGAAGCTGCATAGTTCTCTCCTACATGCTTTTTAAAATTCTCTTCAATAGTTTTAAATTCGCTATCAAGAGAAAGTGTTAAACCTAAGCCGGAAATGATTTCTTCGTATCTGGCCTTAATATTCTTTAATAACTTTTTAAAATCTTCTCCGTCTTCCGCTGCACGATAGCATTCATATAACATATCGGTAACCTTGGTATCCCCTGAAAATCTTTTTCCCGGGGCAGACGGTACCACATACTTTCTGTCTTCCTCTGCACGGATAATGTCTCCTACCTTACGAAACTGCTCTGCACTAGCTAATGAGCTGCCTCCGAATTTAACAACTTTTTTCATCTTCTCCTCCTGAAAATTGCTTATTTACTAATTTTTCTTCTTATCCTTAATACTTCCCAAACAGCTTATCTATTATTAAATAACCCTTTTCTACCATATTATTGCTATTTTTTGCCTCTGCCTCATTATAATTCCAGTCCTTCTTCAAATCCAGGGTACTATCATATAATAAATAGGGAACCGGATCTGAGGTATGAGTTCTGATTCTTACCGGTGTGGGATGGTCGGGTAAAATAAGAAGGCGGAAATCCTCTCCCTTTTTGGTAAGTCCCTCAACCACAGGTGCAATCACCTTTTGATCAAGATATTCTATAGCCTGAACCTTTCTTTCGGCACTTCCCTGATGTCCCATTTCATCAGGAGCTTCTACATGTATGTATACAAAATCATAGCCATCTTCTGTTACCGCCTTTACTGCCGCCCTGGCTTTTCCCTCATAATTTGTATGAAGACCGCCATTGGCACCTTCTACATAAGCATTATCCAAGCCGGCTCCTACCGCAATACCTTTTAATAAGTCCACGGCTGAAATCATCATTCCTTTTTTTCCTGTTTTTTCGGTAAAATCATCCAGGATTGGCTTAGTTCCCGCTCCCCAGAACCAACAGCAGTTGGCAGGACGCAGTCCCTGCTCCTTTCTGGTAAGATTTAAAGGATGATTTTTTAAAATATCATGACTTTTAACCATCATCTCACGCAACACATCATCAGCAGGAAGATATTGTCCAATTACCTGCTCTAATACATCATGGGGTGGTGTAAGCTCTACTACCTGTCCCTTTTCCCAAATCAGGCAATGGCGGTAGCTGGTACCCAGATAAAAATGATAGCCTTCTCTTTTCAGTCCCTCTTTTACAGCATCTAATAATACTGCTGCATCCTGAGTACTGATTTCATCAGAGCTGTGATCAATAATTCTCTTTTCTTCAAATACCTCTTCCTCTTCAGAAATTGTTACAATATTACATCTTAATGCAATATCATCATCCTTCATGGGAACTCCGATACTTAAAGCCTCTAAAGGAGAACGTCCGGAATAATATTTTACCGGATTATAGCCCATTACCGCTAAATTAGCTGTATCTGATCCGGGCTTCATTCCCTCCGGAATGGTCTGTACCATTCCTATTTCACCTTTTTTACTTAATTGATCCATCATGGGAGTTACAGCTGCCTCTAAAGGTGTTTTATCTCCAAGCTGAGAAATTGGCTCGTCTGACATCCCATCTCCTAAACATATAATATATTTCACTTTTTTCTCCAATCTAATTTTCCATACGGATTCTTGTAATCATTTGAGGAAGCTTAGCAGCTTTTTCTTCAAATTCTCTTTCAGTCATTACCGGTGTTACTATTCCCGCTTCACCTTCTATAATTTCTAATACCTTTTCAGCATTAAAAACTTCTTTGGCATTTTCCAAATCTTCCTTTTTCACACGAAGGAAGAACTGCTTAGAGGTATCCTTATAATCCTTTAACTCTACTTCTTCCTTATCCCAAAGGCAGATAATAGTCTTTCCTAAATGTCTTGCACAATCTACAACATCAGAAACTACAGCACTGGCAGTAGGTAATTTTCCAGCACCTCTTCCGTAGAACATAGCATCTCCCAGCATATTTCCGCGAACGAAAACTGCATTAAATACATCATTTACTGCATGAAGAGGATGCTCATCAGGAATCATGAAGGGTGCTACCATAGCCTCATAGCCGTCACCTGCATCCTTGCTTCTTCCCAATAACTTAATGGAGGTTTTTAATTCCTTGGCATATTTAAAATCCTCTGCCGTAATTTTTGTAATACCTTCTGTATAAATATCCTGGTATTTTACGTATTTTCCTGTCATCAAAGAGGAAAGAATTGCAATCTTTCTGCAGGCATCATGACCTTCCACATCTGCTTCCGGATTTCTTTCCGCATATCCTTTTTCCTGGGCTTCCTTTAATACCTCTGCAAAATCAGCCCCTTCTCTTTCCATCTTTGTTAAAATATAGTTAGTGGTACCATTTAAAATACCTGTAATAGCTTCTATTTTTTCTGCCGTTAAGGAATAATTCATAGGACGGATAATGGGAATACCGCCACCTACACTGGCTTCAAATAAGTAATTACAGTTATTAGCCTTGGCAAGCTCTAAAAGCTCAGGTCCATGAGCTGCTACCAGCTCTTTATTGGAGGTACACACACTTTTTCCTGATTCCAAAGCTCTTTTGGAAAAGCTGTAAGCCGGCTCCATTCCTCCCATGGTCTCACAAATAATCTTTACTTCAGGGTCATCTAAAATTACATTCACATCATGAACCACTTTTGCTTCATAGGGATCTCCCGGGAAATCACGAAGATCCAAAATGTATTTTACATTTAATTCATTTTCTGCTCTAAGGCTGATTTCTGCCTTATTTTTTTCCAATACCTCTACTACTCCGCTTCCTACTGTTCCATATCCTAAAACTGCTACCTGTATCATTCTCTATATCCTCCTATTATTCTTTTGCTAAAATTTTAACCTGATGAACGCCTTCACCGGATTCTAATACCTCCAGCATATCGGAAATATCTCCTGTTGTCTGAAGTACCTGAACACTGATACTTAACGCTGCGATTCCGTTAATAGGAATACTTTGATGAATTGTCAGGATGTTGGCACCAAAATCAGCTATCTGCTTTAGTACGTTGGACAAAATCCCCGGACGATCATCAATATTAAAAGTCATGGTTAAGGTTGTACCCTGGGAATTATCATGAAACTGAAAGATATCATCTTTATATTTATAAAAAGAACTTCTGCTGATTCCGATTTGCTCCACCGCTTCCTGGATGGTAGTTGCTTTTCTCGTTTCCATTAAACGTTTTGCTTCTATTACCTTCAGTAAAACTTCCGGAACCGCTTTTTCTTTTACCACGTAATACTTCGTCGTTTCTTTCATACCGGTTACTCTTTCCTTGTTTTTCTGTCGCATACATTTGTTTTTCAGCCAAAGATATAATACCATAGCACTAGGTCTTGTGCAATACAAAAAATAAATTGTACTAATATTAGTACAATTTATTTTCAGTGTTTTCCCTATTCCATTAAAGTTTGCCGGTATTAGCAAATATTCTTCTGATATTTATTTTTAATCCAACGGATATTTCTCAGTAAGCTCTTTTACAATAGCCTTTGCTTCTTCAATTTTTTCTTCTTTTCCTTTAATAATCAATGCAATAGCTTCAGCGATACGATCCATTTCTTCTTCCTTCATACCTCTGGAGGTAATGGCAGGTGTACCTAATCTGATACCACTGGTAACAAAGGCTGACTTAGGATCATTGGGAATGGTATTTTTATTAGCTGTAATATGAGCTGCATCCAGCCATTTTTCCACTTCCTTACCACTTAAACCGAAGGCCGTTAAATCTACTAACATTAAGTGATTATCTGTACCTCCTGAAACAATATTGATCCCTCTCTCCTTTAACCCCTTGCACAATGCCTGTGCGTTAGCAACAATCTGCTTCTGATATTCTTTAAATTCTTCTGTTAAAGCTTCTTTAAAGCACACAGCCTTAGCAGCAATTACATGCATTAAAGGTCCTCCCTGGATTCCCGGGAAAATAGCCTTATTAAAGTTATATTTCTCATTAGCTTCCCTGGTAGCAAGAATCAAACCACCTCTGGGTCCTCTTAGAGTCTTATGAGTTGTGGTTGTTACTACATCAGCATAGGGAACAGGACTTGGATGTAAGCCTGCAGCTACCAGCCCTGCAATATGAGCCATATCCACCATTAATACAGCTCCTACTTCATCTGCTATCTCACGGAACTTTTTAAAATCAATGGTTCTTGCATAGGCAGAAGCTCCCGCAATAATCATTTTAGGCTGAGATTCTACGGCCAGTCTTCTTACCTCATCATAGTCAATAAAGCCTTCGTCATTTACTCCGTAGGCTACTACTTTAAAATATTTTCCGGAAAGGTTTACCGGACTTCCGTGTGTTAAATGTCCGCCATGATCAAGATTCATTCCCATAATGGTATCACCGGGATTTAAGATGGCAAACTGAACTGCCATATTAGCCTGGGCTCCTGAATGTGGCTGTACATTGGCATAATCACAGCCAAATAACTCTTTCGCTCTTTCAATGGCCAGATTTTCTGCCACATCAACACAGTCACAGCCGCCATAGTAGCGTTTGGAAGGATAACCTTCTGCATATTTGTTAGTTAAGGGGCTGCCCATAGTTGCCATTACAGCCTTACTAACCCAGTTTTCTGATGCAATTAATTCAATATGGTCATTCTGTCTTTTCTGCTCTGCCTGTATTGCTTCTGCAATTTCAGGATCTACTGCTTTGATTTCTTCAAATGAGTACATAATATTTCCTCCTATTACTCTGATATTTATTTTTTCTATTGCTTTAGTATGTTAACACTTCATAGCGTTAACATTCTACCATACTTTTTTACTCTTTGTCATCCTCTATTTCAGGAAATATAATTTCTATCTTTGTTCCTACACCCACTTCTGACTTTAGCTTAAGCTGGGCCCTCATACAGGACACAATATGCTTTACAATAGCTAGTCCCAGCCCGGTTCCTCCTGTTTTTTTCGAACGACTTTTATCCACACGGTAAAATCTTTCAAAAATTCTTTCCTGATACTCTTCTTCAATACCAATCCCTGTATCTTCTATGGTTAAAACTACTTTTTTAAAATAATAGCTTACAACCACCTCTACACTTCCGTTCTCTCTGTTATAACGGATAGCATTATCACAAAGATTATAAATCAATTCTTCCAGCATGGCTCTTTCTGCCCAAACATAAGCATCCTGTCCCCGAAATTCAATGGAAACATTATTTTGTGAGGCATACATCTTAAGAACCTGTATACATTGAAGAGCTACTTCCTTTAAATTTACCTTTTCTTCTGTAATACAAAGATTTCCCGAATCCAGCTCCGACAACCTGATAATATCATTGATAAGATTTAATAATCGCTTGGAATTCTTCTCAATCTCCCCGGCAAAATACCGGCTTTCTTCTGCTCCTGCCATTCCATTTTCAATGAGCTGGGCATAGCCGCTGATAGCTGTTAAGGGTGTCTTTAATTCATGAGATACATTAGCAGTAAATTCCTGTCTGATTTTAGCATTTTTCAAGATATCAGTATGCTGCTGGTAAATCTTTTTCATTACCGGATTTAACTCATAATAAACAGAGGGCTTGGTAGTTCCGTCTTCATTGACTACCATATTTTCAACCATTTCTTCGATTGGCTCCATAATTTTTACGGTTAAAACCTTGGCTATCATTAAGCATAGTAAAAAGCAGCCTATACCTATAATAAAAATAATGGGAGCCATCTCATACAGAATACTTAACAGGCCGGCAGCCTCCTTGGAAACACGAATGACTCCCCCTTCACGCTCTGCCACCGCATAATAATAGGTAATTCTTCCCAGGGTTTTTGATCTTCTGGAGTCTTCTCCTTCTCCATTACTTAGAGCTTGCTGAACTTCCCGCCTTCCACGATGATTTTCCATGATTTGCGGCTGAACACTGCTGTCATAGATAACGGTACCTTTTTCATCAATCCTTGTAATACGTATTTTCTTTTCTTCCAGCTCCTTCAAATCATGTTCATCCAATCCCTCCAAGCTAAGGGATTCCAGCAGATGGGCTGCAGTTTTTATTTCCTGAAGAACCTGTTTTTCGTATAAATCATAAAAATAGGCTGATCCTGCCAGTATGGTAACAAAAATAGCTGTAATTGAAATAAGAAGAAGATGAACATAAATCTTATTTTTCATACCTTCTCCTTACTCTATGAAATAGCCCACATTACGGACTGTTTTTATATAGTTTCCTGACTCTCCCAGCTTTTTTCTGAGAGTTTTTATATGCATATCTAAAGTTCGGGATTCTCCTTCAAAATCAGTATCCCATACCTTTTCAAGAATATGCTCTCTTGCAACCACCTGTCCTTTCGATATCATCAACAGATGCAAAAGCTCATATTCTTTATACGTAAGCTCAACTTCTTTTTCTCCCACCTGTACCATTCTTTTTTGTGGAAAAAGGATAATATCCTTTGCAAAAACTCTGTCATCCTCTTCTTTTTGCCTGCATCTTCTTAATAAAGCCTTTACTCTTGCTACCAGCTCCATTACTCCAAAGGGCTTGGTAAGATAATCATCCGCCCCCTGATCCAGTCCCTGTACCTTATCTATTTCCGTAGCCTTGGCAGTAACAAGAATCACCGGAATTTCCTTCGTATCCGGCTGATCTTTCAGCTTTTGCAAAACCTCCAGACCATCTTCATCCGGAAGCATAATATCCAATAAAACTAAATCCGGCTTTTTTTCTTTTATTGCAGTGTAGAATTTTGCTGCATCACCAAAAGCCTCTACTTCATATCCACCGTTCTTAATAGAAAAATACTCTATTTCCCTGATATTTTTATCATCTTCCACAATATAAATTAAAGCCATAGCTCCTGCCTTCTCTAAGGTAACTGATATTTTTTCCTGACATCTTTATAATGCTTCTTATAATCCTCAGAATTATTATGCTTCATTTCATCTATATAGCTGTGGGTTCCATATTCATCCTCATTTACCTCAGCGATACAAACTGCTATATTGGAGCAATGATCTGCCACACGCTTATAGCTGGTAATAATATCAGAGTGAATGAAACCAAGCTCAATGGTACATTTACCTTTTTGCAATCTCTTAATATGATGCTGCTTTAATTCACTTCTTAAATAAGAAATTACTTCCTTCAAGGTCTCTATGTCGATGGTTTTTTCCGTATTATGGGTAGAAAATACTTCGCCTGCCACTTCCATAATTTCACGTACTGCCTGACTGTAAACCTTTAATTCTTCCACTGCTTTTTTAGAAAAGGTTAAGCCCTTCTCATTCATTTCCCTGGCTGAAAACATTACCGTTACCGCATGATCTGAAATTCGTTCAAACTCAGTAAGACATTGAAGAATAATAGAGGTGGTATGATTATCCTTTTCAGACATCTGTTTCTGTGCCAGCTTTACAAGATAACTGCCTAGATGATCCTCATAACGGTCAATTTCATTTTCCAGAAATTTAACACGTTCCGCTTTTTCTTCATTATATTTTTCCAAAAGCTCCATAGAAAGCTCTATGGCCTCTTTCGTAAGCTTTGACATGTTTTCAGCTACCACACGACATTCCTGTACCGCAAGACCGGGAGTGTCCAGGAAACGAACATCCAAAAGTCGGAAGTCCTTGTCTGCCTGGGTTTCTGCCACTTCCACATCCTCTTCCTTGATACTGATATAAGCCAGCTTTTCAAGTAGCTTTGAAAAAGGCAGAAGAACGATGGTGGAACAAACGTTAAATACGGTATGAATTACCGCTATTCCGGCTCCGTTGGCAGCATCTTTTAAGAAGGCAAAGGGTACCACTGCATTAATGGCATAGAAAACCACCATAAATATTATGGTACCTATTAAATTAAAGTATAAATGCACAAGGGATGCTCTTTTAGCATTTTTACCGGCTCCGATTCCTGATAATAATGCTGTTACACAGGTTCCGATGTTCTGTCCCATAATAATGGGAAGTGCCGTGGCATAGCTTACGGCCCCCGTTACACACAGAGCCTGCAAAATACCTACGGATGCAGAAGATGATTGAATCACTGCTGTCAGAACAAGACCTGCAAGCATTCCCAAAATAGGATTGCTGAAGGCTAAAAGAATATTAGTAAATTCCGGTACATCAGCCAGAGGCTTTACTGCTCCGCTCATGGTGTCCATTCCAAACATAAGAATGGCAAAACCCACCAGAATCATACCGATATCTTTTTTCTTATCCTTTTTGGCAAACATTAATAAGCCTACACCAATTACTGCCAGAATCGGTGAAAAAGAGGTTGGCTTTAAAAACTGCATGAAGATATTGCTACTCTCAATTCCACTTAAGCTGAGAATCCATGATGTAATGGTAGTACCGATATTAGCTCCCATGATAATTCCCACGGCCTGGGATAATTTCATCACTCCGGAGTTTACAAAACCTACAACCATTACTGTAGTTGCCGAAGAAGACTGAATAACAGCAGTTACTGCTGCTCCCAGTAATACTGCCTTTATGGGATTGGAGGTAAGCTTTTCCAAAATCTTTTCCAATCGTCCACCGGACACTTTAGAAAGACCGTCTCCCATAAGAGTCATTCCGTATAAAAACAGTGCCAGTCCGCCTATCATCGTCAATACACCAAAAATATCCATGTTTCCTCCTACAAAACCTTGCGGTTCTCTGCTATTTAATAAATAAAATGTATTTTTTCCCCTAAATCCGATAACTTTATTTCTGTTGCCTGCGCTTTTACTTCACCGTCGGTATGTACCCACAAAGGCTTTTCTGCCTTAAATACTGCTTCTTTTGCCTGATACATACTGACCTCCTTATGACCTACATGGTTGCCCTTATAAATTGTTGGTAAAAGCCGTAACACTCTGAATTTTGAAGCATTGGAAGCAATGCAAAAATCCAAAATTCCGTCTGACGGATTAGCCCGCGGACAGAACATCATGCCTCCTCCCTGGTATCTGTGTACCATTCCTACGCCAAAAAACATTCCCTTTATGTGAATATTTTCTTTATTATCCAAAAGTACCTGTACCTGCACCAATTCCATCTGAATCAGCTGCTTTAAAGCAATTCCCAGATAAGTCAGCTTTCCTAACTTCAGGCGGTTTAACAAAGACTTCACTGCAGAAGAATTAGCTTCCTGACAAACAGCTGCATCAAAGCCGATACCACATCCTACCATAAATCTGCGGTCTTTCACTGAAATCTCTTTTCCTTTCAGATATGCTTTTTCATAATGCACTAAGCCCATATCCATAAAAGCTTCCCGGGATTTATTTAAAATTCCCTCTAAGGCTTCCTCCGGAACCCTTGAAATCCCCATATCTCTGGCCAAATCATTGCTGGAGCCTGTGGGAATATAGCTGATATCCACCTTGGTAAAATCATCAATTCCCTGAATAGCTTCATTTACCGTTCCGTCTCCTCCAAGAATAACCACATGAACCCTTTCTTTCTTTTTCTCTTCACACAGCTCTTTCATGATTCTTTCCGTGTGCCCGGTTTTTTTAGAAAAAATAGCCTGATACTCAATGTTTTTTTCATCCAGGATGGGCTGAACTCTTTTCCAGTATTTTTTTCCCAGGCCGGATTTGGAGGTGGGATTAATAATAAAATAATACATGATGTTTCCTCTTTTGTATTCCTCTAATTAAACTTGAAAAATCTTCTGCATATTTTATAACCTTCCACAGAAATCTTACGTCCGCCTTTTCCCGGAAGATTGGTACACTGGCCTAAAAGACCGTAACGCAGCTTTAGAAAAATTCTTCTGTCCTTCTTTTTAATGTATTCCCACAAATCTGCTTTTTTCTTCAGTGCTTCCTCAGTGCCTGCCCTTATTAACAAAATAGAGGAAACCGTGGTAATGATATCCAGATAATTCATCATGTAGTGTTTACACTTACTGTTTACAGCCAGCTGTGCCTTATGCTCAATTAAATACTCAAGCATCATTCTGTTAACCTTCAGCTGCTGGTCAATTCTGCCGATCATAATCTGCTCATTTACCGACTGGCCTTCTCTTCCGATATAATAACGGTAAAAATTTACATCCATATAATACATCTTTTTTACATAGGGAAGGGGCTCAAATACAAAAAGATTATCCACATAGAAGGTGTGCTCAGGCAATCTCAGACCACACTCCTTCAAAAGTCCTGTACGGAAAATAACTGAGTGCATCAAGATATACTGCCCCGGTAAAAATCTCCTTACATCCTTCCAGGAAAAAACCTGCTCTACCGGAATGGCATGCTTATAGCGCATAACCTTACCGGATTTTTCCCCTTCTTTTTCATAGACAAAGTTGCTGATCATCATATCGATCATCTGTCCGCTTTGTACCAATTCCCGTAATTTATCTAAAATTTTATCATAGGCATCGTCCTTTACCCAGTCATCGCTGTCAACCACCTTAAAAAATAAACCGGTTGCCTGATCAATACCTGCATTTACTGCCGAACCGTGACCGCCGTTAGGCTTATGGACAGCTTTCACAATAGAGGGATATTTTTTTACATATTCCTCCGCAATTTTCTCTGTCATATCCGTGGAACCATCATTCACAATGATAATTTCCACATCCTCTCCGCCTTTTAATAGCGACTCAACACATTTTCTCATATAATCCTGAGAATTATAACAAGGAATTGCCACTGATAATACTTTCATTCTGACCTCACCAATTGTTTATTTTATCTTCCCTATTGTACCACTCCCTTGCAAGATATTCAAATACTTCGCATAACAGGAAAAGGCAGATGGCAGAGGATATTCCTGCTGAGCAGTTTTTCTGTCTGCCAGAATCCATTGCTGCTGCTTTAAGGTACAATCTTTGGGAACTAATTCGTCTGTTCTGATAAAATACGCATCCATATGCCATTCTTTATGAGTAAAAATATGCTTGGAGGATTCCAGCTTCTTAATCTGCAAAATTTCCAAGCCAATTTCCTTCAAGTAAGACAATACTCTATTCTTACTCTGTTTTCCTTCCAGCATGGGAAACTCATACATTCCTGCCAGCAGTCCCTTTTCAGGCCTTTTATGGAGCACGTACCGTTCTTCATCTTCTATAATCAAAATTGTTTTTTCTTCAATAGTTCTTGGTTTTTTTGCTTCTTTTTTCGGAAATTCCTCTTCTCTTCCTGCCAGATGTGCCAGGCAGATTTTCTCCCAGGGACAAATTTCACATTTAGGTTTGCCCACCGGTATACATACGGTGGCTCCCAGCTCCATCAATGCCTGATTAAAGTCACCGCATGCCTTCCTTGGCATCACTTCCAAAATTTCCTTCTCTACTCTTTTCTTTGTCTTATCCTTGGTAATATCTTCCTCATTCAAGGTAAGACGGCTGATTATACGAAGGACATTTCCATCCACCGCCGGAGCTGCTTTTCCATAGGCAATGGAGCTGATGGCTCCTGCCGTATAGCTTCCTATTCCCGGAAGCTTCTGCAGCTCTTCCCAGTCCTGCGGCATCTTCCCATCGTATTCCTCCACAAGCTTTATTGCCGCCTTTTGCAAATTTCTGGCTCTGTTGTAGTAGCCCAGTCCTTCCCACAGTTTCAGCAGCTTCTCCTCTTCCACCATGGCCAGGGCTTTGATATCCGGCAACTCCTCCATAAATCCGGCATAATAAGGCTTTACTGCTTCTACCCTTGTCTGCTGCAGCATAATTTCTGAAATCCACACATTATAAGCCTTAGGATCTTCTCTCCACGGCAGTTTACGGTGTCCTTTGGCATACCATTCCATTAAGGGAGATACCATTTGGAACAATTCCTTCTTAAAATCCAGATAAACCGGCACCGGCTGGTTCAAAACCAGCTCCTCCGGAGTAACCACACAGTCATAGGCTAAAATATTTATTCCGGCGTCTCTGGCTTTTTTCAAAGCCTCTCCAAAGGCCTTATGAGTAATATCATTGGGATGAATACATAAAACGCCTTCTATCTGAATTACAAAAATAATATATCCCTCATACCCTTCCTTCCCTGCTGTTATCAGCTCCTCCACATGCTTTACAGCACGCTCTGAGGGAGCATCAGGAAAGGCACAGATATTATCTTCCTCTAAGGTAACTCCCTTTACCTCAATAAAAATTTCCTTCTCCTTTGTTTTTACATAAAAATCAAACCGGGAATCACCATAGGTTGTTTCCGGTCTGATTTCTAAAATATCCTGCAGCAATTTTCCCTGTTCCAAGGCTTCCCTGACTACCACATTGGGAGCCTGGGAATCCATATTGATAATCCGATTCTGTTTTTTTACTGCTACAAGATCATATCTTGTTTTTCTTTCTTTTCCTGCTTCATCAGACAAATAAACTGTTGTACCATAAGGCAACAATTCCTTACATCTGCCGGTATTCTTTACATGAACAATTTCTTCTGCTTCCCCAATTTTCACCTTGGCAATAAAACGGTTAGGTCTTTCTAAAAATACCGCTTCCTGAATTTTTTTATATTTCATCTTTTTTATCCGTCACTTTTCTATTTCGTACAACAACAACTTAATTCAAGGTCATTATTAGTGGTACGAGGCAAATATCATGGACCGGTAACACGTAACCTGGTCCCTTCATACTTTTCTCTGGTCTGAAGACAATTTTTCAAGGAAAGCAACCGCTCCTCCAAGGGTCCCTCCGGAATTTCAAAGTCTGATACAATAGCCATGGCTGTAATCATATCATCGGTAATACGATGAGACATACTGTCTAAAATTTCCAATCTTTCTTTACAGCTTCCTGCATCAAAGTAAGCCTCCAGTAACGGATCCGTTTGCGGCTGTTGCTGTACATAATCCTGTTCCCGGCTTGCAGCTTCCTCCTGTTGAACAGGCTCTTCCCTGCCTGCTGTCTCTTTTGTTGTAAAAGCGGGCTGCTTTAATTCCACACTCTTATCCTGATGATAAACAATTTCCTCTAATAATTGAAAACGATACTGTTGATCCGCTTCGGGATACTTCAGCTTATCCACCTCTTCCATAAACATGGATAGGGGACGTACATAGGCACCATAATTACCATATAACGCCTGATAAATAACCATCTCCTCCTGTGTCTCCGTATGGGTGGCAATGGTAATAATCTTATATAAATTTCCTTTGAAATGTCTAAAAATCTGGTTAGGCTCCGGTCTTCTCATAGCTCTGTTTCTACCTCTTACCCTCTTTATGAATTATATATATTGTACAAAGAAAAAATAATGAATGGCTTTTGACCCTGACATCATACTTTTACACTATTGTCATTCTACCAAAATTTGTTTTAAAAGTCATCCACCGAATTTTTCCTGTATTACTGCAGTAACTCAGCCGTTACTTTTCACGCCCACGCCAATCACTGGCTGATTGGTGTGGAGAATGAGAATAAAAGTGGCCCAGAATCTGCCCCACCGCTGAAAGCGGTCTTTAAATGGGCAGATTCAGTTACGTTCACTGGCTTGCCTGTGAACAGTAACACTCAGCCTCTATGCGTTCTGCCATAGCCTTCATTTTTTCTTTTTCTACCTTACACACCTTTCTGTCGTAGGTATAAAGACCATTAATTTCGTCTTCTACATCACTTAACTGAGTATAAATGCAACCACACATTCCCTTAGAAATTGCAGGAAGAATCATAACCTCATAAAGGTTCAGAATGTCTTTTGTCAAGCTTTCCCTGTCTGTACTTACTCCATACCCATAAGCATTATATTTACTGTAATGATGGTTCTCTACTACCATGGAATAGCCTCCGCATTCGGACATCAGCATGGGACGGGATCCCGGCTCAACGGCTACTGCCTTAAAATAAATATGTTCACTGTCAAAATCATTCTTTGTGCCGGCAAAC
>JAFYWD010000124.1 GCA_017558205.1 Lachnospiraceae bacterium
ATTTTGTTATTCCCTCTTCAAATGACAATTCTCCTAAGGGACACCCTGAAAAGATGGGGTAGGATGTATTTGTTAAGGACTTTGGTATATTTACTTTATTTAGCTTACTGCAATATGAAAATGCATTAATACCTAAAACTTTCAAATTAGAGGGCAAGTTTACCGTTTCTAAATTACTACAGCCCCCAAATGCCTCTGCACCTATCTCTATTACGCTCTCAGGAATGGTAATTTCTATTATTCCCGTAGATGCGAAGCAGTTACTTCCTATTATTTGTACGGTATCAGGTATAGTCAAGTGCTCTATTAAGGAACACTCAAATAAGAAATCAGGTAATTTTGTTATTCCTTCTTCAAATGTCAATTCTCCTAAGGGACACCCTGCAAAGATATTGTAGGATGTATTTGTTAAGGACTTTGGTATATTTACTTTATTTAGCTTACTACAATTCCCAAATACAAAAGTATCTAAACTTTTCAAATCAGAAGGCAAGTTTACAGTTTCTAGATTTTCACAGTTACCAAATGCAGATGCACCTATCTCTATTACGCTCTCGGGAATGGTAATTTCTGTGATTCCTGTATATGCGAAGCAGTTACTTCCTATCTTTGTAATACCATCTGCAATAATTACTTGAGTAATATCTCTACTTAGTTTCCACATACTTGATGAATTAAAAGTATCTATATCCCCGGATCCACTAATTGTAAGAACCCCTCCTTCAAGCGACCAAGTAGCCGTAGTTCCACAGCTACCTGAGGTTGCAGTATTTTCAGCTTGAATTTGTATGTCTACTGTAACATCTTCCTTTTCTAACTGCTCTGGATTTTTTTCCTCTGTCTCCTCTGTTGCTTCTTCTCCATCAGAAATAATTTCTTCCTGCTCTACCTCTTCTTCAATGAAAGTATCCTTTTGCCCACTTTCATCTTCAGTTCCTGATAAATCTTTCTCCATGTTCTCTGATATTACTTGTTCCTCTATCTCAGCCTCTTCTCCAAGGTCACCTATTTGCTGATTTAATAAATTTTCTAAGGCTTCCTCCATTTCTGTTGTATTGCTTTCTGTCGCAATTACAGGCATTGGAACACTTCCCAGAAACAGAGAAGCTGAAAGAAGCAATACCATGATACGTTTCCAAGTTGTTTTCATTATTTTCTCCTTTGTAAACCCCTTAATTTTTAATATACTTTTGATTACCCTTTATTACTATAACTCTTTTTCATTTCACCACATTCTTTTTATGATCTTTCTTTTATCAATACCTCTTTCCCCATAAAGGCAAAGCCATACTTCTTAATCCTGTCTGAGCTAATCCCTCTTGCTGTCAGCTCTTTTTCATATTGCCTTTCTTCTATCTGTAAAAGGGCTGCTTCTACCGTCTCTTCCAGTGTTTTTTCCCTTCTTTTGTTAAATACCTTAAACTCTATGATGATGGCAGGAAGCTCCTTCCCCTTTGGCTCCATCATAATATCATATCTTCCAAAGCCACTTTCTCTGTTAGAAGTAATATGGTATCTGTCCTTTAGCTCCACCAAAAGTCCCAATACAAACCCATGATAGAATCTCTCCGGATCCTCTCCGTATGCTTTTTTTCCCGTATCAAAATAACTAAACATCTCCATGGTAATCCGGTTCATATATTCGTTCATATATTCCACATCAGATGTTAAAAGGGCCTTCAAAAAGCCGTTATATTCCTGCCTGATTTCTTCAAACCAGTTTCGCACCAGCTGATGAAATAAAATCTTAACCTCCCAATTTGTCAGTGCCAGCTCATAAACCGGCTCCCTACAAAAATCAATTTCATTTTGTTTTTCATAAGAGAGAACCTTCAAATACCCGGAGGCTACCAAAAGACTGAAAATTGCCTTCTCCCCCTGCTCAAGAGCCTGATATACCAGCTGTTCATCTATGGGACTAAAGATACTCTTTTCCTCTATTAAATCATAAAATTTATACTTTACCTCAGGGGAAGATTTCTTAATTAGTTCACTGACTAATCTATTACTGCTGGTATTGGCCCAGTAGGGAGCATATTCTCCGGTATCAAGAAAATTTAAAATGGACCAGGGATTATAGATATCTGATACTTTTCCAAAAATAAAGCCATCGTACCATTTCTTCACCTTTTCTTTTTCCTTTTCCAGACCAAACTCCCCTAAGGCTTGATATACCTCTTCCTCCGTAAAGCCAAAGCTGGTGGCATAATCATCCGAGGTAGTGGTTACCACCTTTAAATGATTTAAATCTGAAAAAATAGATTCCTTACTTACCCTGGTAATTCCTGTCATCAGTCCTCGCTCCAGAAAAGGATTGGTCTTGAAGGTGGAATTAAACAGTCCTCTCATAAAAGAAACAAGCTCCTCCCAATAACCATTTACATAGGCTTCCTGCATGGGCGTATCGTATTCATCCAGTAGGACAATTACCTTTTTTTGATAGTAACGGCTTAAAAAATTACATAATCTGTGAATGGCAGTTACAGCTTCTGCATCCTCCATCTTAGGCTGAATCTGGCGAAAAGCTTCCTTTTCAGCTTCTGTCAGCAGTTGTCCCTCCAATAAATAAGAGTGCTTTTGATACAAATCCACCAAAAGATCTACCATAATCTTTCTGGTTTGAGTATATGAATTACATTTGATATTGGCAAAGGATAAGCTGATTACCGG
>JAFYWD010000125.1 GCA_017558205.1 Lachnospiraceae bacterium
AAAGGCGGTTAATAATATTAATACCGTGATTGCAGATGCTATTGCAGGAATGGATGCTTCTGATATTTACGGTGTTGATAAGGCTATGATTCAGGCAGACGGAACAAAGGATAAGTCTGTACTGGGAGCCAATGCCATTCTAGCAGTGTCTATAGCAACTGCTAGAGCAGCGGCTAAAGCTCTTGAGCTTCCTTTATACCGTTTTTTAGGCGGAGTTAATGGTAACAGACTACCGGTTCCCATGATGAATATTTTAAATGGAGGAGCCCATGCTGATAATACCGTAGATATTCAGGAATTTATGATTATGCCGGTAGGAGCAGAAAGCTTCCGTGAAGGTCTCCGTCAATGTGCGGAAGTATTCCATACTTTGGCAGCCTTATTAAAGTCCAAGGGACTGGCTACCTCCGTAGGAGATGAGGGAGGCTTTGCTCCCAATCTTTCCGGAGACGAAGAGGCTATTCAGTATATTCTGGAAGCGGTAACAAAGGCAGGCTATGAACCGGGAAAAGACTTTATGATTGCCATTGATGCGGCGGCCAGCGAATGGAAAAAAGCCAATTCAGAAACTTATGTACTTCCTAAGGCAGGAACTAAATTCACCACAGAGGAATTAATCAGCTTCTGGAAAGGACTGGTAGAAAAATATCCCATTATTTCCATCGAGGACCCTTTACACGAAGAAGACTGGGAAGGCTGGCAAAAAATCACAGCAGAATTGGGAGATTCCGTACAGCTGGTAGGTGATGATTTATTTGTAACTAATACGGAACGTTTAAAGAGAGGAATTAATGAAAATTGCGGTAACAGTATTCTGATTAAGTTAAATCAGATTGGTACGGTTTCTGAAACCTTAGAAGCAATCCAGTTAGCCCACAGATCCGGCTATACTGCAATTTCCTCCCACAGATCCGGAGAAACAGAGGATACCACCATTGCGGATTTGGCAGTGGCATTGAATACCTGCCAGATTAAAACAGGTGCACCCAGCCGTTCTGAAAGGGTTTCTAAATACAACCGTCTTCTGAGAATTGAGGAGGAGTTAAAGGGGGCAGCAGTTTATCCCGGAAAAGAAGCCTTTCATGTGAAAAAATAAATCATAGAAATAAAGATACTCAATCGTTATAATAAAAATATGTAAAAATATGTACTATAATTCAAAGGGCCAAATTCTTCCCCTTTTTCGGAAAATGTGATAGAATGTAGACTAAGTATAGATAGTCTTGAAGCAATCATCCGGGGTCTGTATACCATAAGATGATTATTCGCTATTCTAAGAACACAAGAACTGGAAATCGGAGAGGAATTTGGCCCTTATGAAAAGAATTCAATCTACCTGCAATTACTGTGCTTTGGATTGTAATCTGGATTTTTATGTGGAAAATGAAAGAATTGTCAAAGTATTGCCTACCAAGGGATATCCTGTCAATGATGGATTTGCCTGCATCAAGGGAATTTCTTTAGACAGGCAGCAGACAAGAAGTAAGCCGGACAGCTTGCCTCGTATTCGTCAGGAGGACGGCAGCTTTAAACAGGTATCCTGGGAAGAGGGCTTTCGCCATGTAGCAGATAAAATCAAAGAAATTCAAGGAAAATACGGACCGGAGAGCTTTGCCGGTATCAGCACCGGACAGTTAACATTGGAGGAGTTTGGATTATTTGGTCATGTAATGCGTGACTATTTACAGACAAATGTAGATGGAAATACAAGATTATGTATGGCAACTGCAGCAGTGGCACACAAGCAAAGCTATGGCTTTGATGCACCCGGTTATACCTTAAAGGATCTGGAATTATCAGATACCATTATTTTTATCGGGGCCAATCCTGTGGTTGCCCATCCTATTTTATGGGAAAAGGTTTTAAAGAACAATCAGAAGAATAAAAAAATCATTGTTATTGATCCCAGAAAATCAGAAACAGCTGTAAATGCAGATCATTGGTATGGAATCGCCTGGAAGAGTGATCTTTATTTATTATATACCATAGCTAATCAGCTGGTGGAAAAAGAATATCCGGATCAGGACTTTATTGAGAAATATACGGAACAATTTGTAGAATATAAAGAGTTTTTAAAGAAATATACCCTGGAGCTTGGCGCAGAGAAAACAAGATTGAGCAAGGAGCAGATATTAGAGCTGGTAGAGATGATTCATACCGGTAAAAGAGTTTCCTTTTGGTGGACCATGGGAGTGAATCAGGGCTATGAAGCTGTAAGAACTGCCCAGGCAATTATCAATCTTGCTTTGATGACAGGAAACATTGGAAAACCGGGAACGGGAGCCAATTCCATTACCGGTCAATGTAATGCCATGAGCTCCCGGGTTTACAGCAATACTACCTGTCTTTACGGAGGGGGAGAGTTTACGGATCCTGTAAGAAGAGAGAGAATTGCCGAAATTTTTGGTATCAGTTCGGAAGGACTTGCCAAAAAGCCAACGCTTCCCTACAACCGTATTGTGGAAGAAATAGAAGCGGGTAATATTAAAGGACTTTGGATTCTTTGTACCAATCCCAGGCACAGCTGGGCAAATAACGAAACCTTTGCCAGGGCAGTGAAAAAGCTGGAATTTTTTCTGGTGCAGGATATCTATGACAGCATAGAAAGTATGGAAAACTGTACTGCCTATTTCCCGGTAGTATCAGGAATAAAAAAAGAAGGCACCTATATCAATCTGGAAAGAAGATTGTCAGCCATGCGTCCCGTTTTACAGAAAGCGGAAAATGAAATTTCTGATTATGAGGCAATTCTTGGTGTAGGCAGGGCCTTAGGAATGGGAGAAGAATTGGAAAAATGGGCTACTCCCAGGGACTGTTTTGAGCTGATGAAGGAATGTTCCAGGAATATGCCATGTGATATTACAGGAATTACCTGGGAAGGATTGGAGGATTCCAAGGGAATTCAATGGCCATATCCTGAGGGAAGAGAAGAGGAGAATCAGGAGGCGGAGAGAAGACTGTATGAAGACGGCAGATTTTTTACTCCTTCCGCCAAGGCAAGATTTATTTTTGAAGAACCTATGGAGAATCCCTTACCTACTACGAAGGAATTTCCCCTGGTATTAAATACAGGCAGGGGAACAGTAGGCCAGTGGCATACACAGAGCAGAACAAATGAAGTAAAATATATTGAAGATGTATCCATAAAAAAAGCTTATCTTTATATGAATACCAAGATGGCGGAAGATAATAACATAGAGGAAATGGACCGTATTCTGGTTCAGTCCGTTAATGGAGAGCGTGCAGTTTTTTATGTGAAAATTACGGATAATGTGCAGTATGAAGAGTTATTCGCACCCATTCATTATATTGAGTGTAATAAGCTGACACCTTCCCTTTATGATTCTTATTCTAAGGAGCCATCCTATAAAGCAACACCCATTCGTTTCACCAAATATGAAGAACAGGAGGAACCATCGGATGTATCGTATTAATATAGACAGAGACCGTTGTATCGGCTGCCTTAATTGTGTAGCTGCCTGTGTCATCAGTCATGAATCTGAGAGTCAGGATGCCAGAAACCGTGTGGTAATTGACAGTGAGACAAAGGCATCTCCTATTTTTTGCCGTCATTGTGAAAAACCGGAATGTGTATATACCTGTATGACGGGTGCCATGAAAAAGAATACTTTTACCGGTTATGTGGAATATGATAAAAATCAGTGTGCCAGCTGCTTTATGTGCATTATGGCCTGTTCTTACGGTGTATTAAAGGCTGACAGTATTTATCAGAAGGAAATTATGAAATGTAACATGTGCGTTCATTTAAGTAATGATGAAAAAGGAGCTCCTTTTTGTGTGGAAAAATGTCCCATGAGAGCCATAACCTTTTCGGAGGTTGAACGATGAAAATAAGAGCTAATATCACTGTAACGGAGGTTGCAGCATGAGGTATGTAATCTTGGGAGCTTCTGCTTCAGGTATCAATGCAGCAAAAGAAATCAGAAGGTTAGATAAAAAGGGTGAAATTATTTTAATTTCCAAGGATAAATATATTTATTCCCGCTGTATCATGCATCATTATCTTGCAGGAAAACGTAATATGGAACAGCTGAACTTTGCAGAGGACAATTTTGCGGAGCTGTATAATATTCATTGGATGAAGGGAAGAGAATGTGTAGGAGTGGAGCCTTATA
>JAFYWD010000126.1 GCA_017558205.1 Lachnospiraceae bacterium
GAAAAAAGAATAAAATCTGTAAGATACCTGAACCATAAACAAAAATGGACCTTACGGTACTATTTTTTTCTGAAACCCACAGATAAATCAGTGCTAAAAGATACAGGCTCGTAAGATAACCGGCTCCTGTATACTCCTGATAAATCGTTAAAATCTCCCGCATCTTATTCTCCTCCTCTTACAGCAATATATAAATAAACGCATAAATTATACAGGGAATGCAACACAGAAATAATTTGAGCAATATCTTATAATCCCTTTTTTCAAAGGCAAGCACCAAAGCCATGACACCGATTAAAATCGAATTAAGGAAAACACTGGCAGTACTCATCATGGCTGCCACAATATTTAATACAAATAACAAAAACCACAGTATCCTCTTACCCTCCTGTTGTTTTCGTTCCCCTTCAAATAACCATAGCAGCACTAAAAAAATGGAAGGAATTACTATGTTGGCCAGCATGGATTTCCCCTGCCAGTTTCTTGTCAGTAAAAATGTAGTATTAGTATAGATAGAGGTATTTCCAAAAATATGAAGGGCTGCTACCAGAATCATATAGCCCGGTAATGCTTTCTTACGCTCTGCCAGCATTTTTTTTCCAATCAAATAATAAATTCCATAGGTGATGGATATGAAAAACAAGGGCAGAATGGTATGACTTAAAATAGTAGCATGAATCCCCGTTACCTTAGCCAAATAAGCGATCCATATAGGAAAAACTGCCAAAGAATGACGAACATCAAGGGAGGTACTAAGTCCCGTATAGGGAAGGATACGATACAGAGTATCTGTTTCCTGTGTGATCAAAGAATGTACTACATAATAAGCATCATCTCCATCAAAGGAAGCTCTTGTTACAGCCATATACAGCTGAAAAAATAAAAGAATACCAAAAACAATCCATTCTGCCTGTTCTATTTTATCTGCCGGAACGATCTCCCGTTTTCTCCAAATCAGTTTTTCCTGCCGGAAGCAATGAAGTGTATCTATGATTCCTCCGCCCGCAAAAATTGTTATCAGACAGCTATATAAGACTATAATGATGTGGAAGCCCCAGGCATCCATAAAGACCACAGGCACCGCTACCAGCTGAAAAATTGCCAGCTGACAAAGAAAACCGGAAAGATAGGTGCTTCCTATTCCTCTTTCCTCCTCAGCCATTACATTATTGATTAATAATCCTATTCCCATAGGTGCTGCCACAAGCAGCAGCAATAACTTCAATATCTGCAATATCATTTCAGACTTCTCCCTTACTTAAAACCATATTCCCAGAGTATTCACAGCAATTTCTTATCCCTGCGTCAAACAGTTACCTTAATTGTACCAGTCATCATAAATCGCTTCATAATCATATCCGGAGGCCAGATCTTCTAAAATTTTTAATTCTTCCTCCAGATTCTCCTCTGTTACCTGATGCAGGCCACTTTCAAAGCATTTTACCATATACTCACAAATCCTTCCATGATAGTGGGTATAATCCGCATAATTATTTAAATCACAAATAATTTCCTCCCTGTTTTGGAAGAAAAAGAATTCCACATTAGGATATTTCAGCAAACGCCTGGTAATATACCTGTATTTTTCCAGTACCAGCTCCAGCTCTTTTGCCCTTGTTACGTTATTCCAATACAAAATACTGTAGGGAGGATAAAAGCAGGTAAAGGTAGTTTCCGGATGTGCCTCAATATAAGGAATAATATTTTTCACCAAATTCTCCTCTATTCTTTCAAGATAGGGGGGAATTTCCGGCTCCTGCTGTTTGACAGGTCCCGGCTCATAATACATTAATACAATCGCCTTCTGATAATGCTCATCCTGCCACCAGGGCTTATAGATCATGTTCCACTCCGACTTATCCTTAGAATCTGCTGCAGCCCTTAGGATATAATCAAGAATCACATCCTTATTAAAAACATATTTTACGTCATTAAAATAATTCTTATCATAAAGATAGCCAGGAATATCAAATTTTGTCTGCTCCGGCTCCGAGGAATAATTCAGCTCATCAATCCCTAAAAAAACCCTTTTTACCTGATCCTTTTTGCTGTCAAAAATAATTTCCATAATATTAGCCTGATCCTTGGGATAAGCTCCATTATAGCTTAGCTTCTGTGTTGTAAGACCCAAATACTGCCTGAACCAGTCTGTATTAAAGCTGACTGTCATAGAGGAGCCCAAAAGCACACTGTCATATTCTATATTTTTTGCCAGTCCCGGATTCATATTTACCTGATGATCTACCAGATAAGGAAATTTCTCCAAGGGCTTATGATATTGAAAGAAGGGATCTACAATAATAACCAGGGCTGCCACTGCACCCAAGCCTGCTATTACGATTCCACCAAAGCACCATAACCATTTTTTCATCGACAAACTCCATGTATTCTTTCGTAACCGTTGCATATACCTTCACAATTACTCTTTCTTTTGAATAAGCTTATTTTTCCTTCTTCTCAAACAGATAAAATTTACAATCTCTGAGAGGATCTGTTTCTTCTCCAATAAGTTCATATTGCTCCCGGATAACCTCCGGATAATAATCTCTGGCCACTACGTAATCTGTTTTTCCCTGCTTCATATATTCTGCCTGCTCCACCAGTACATCTTCTATCGGCAGAGTCTGGGTCTGAAACCAATAGCAGTTAGGTACAATTCCCGTTACTGTATAAAGACCAATATCAAAGGAGCTGATATTCAAAAGAGTAGTATCCTCTGTAATTTCCATCAGCTGCTGCAGACGATACAGATAATGTTCCTCTTTTTTTACTGTCTGTGCCTCCGTGTTAATAGAACCGAAATACATAATACCAACGGATAGCAAAAGAGTAAGCAGGATACCTGCTGACTGCCATTTTCCTAACAGCCTTTTGGGACCTTTATTCAAAAGCTTTTGTATCCCTTTGCCTAAATAGCAAAAGCCCAATACCGCGAAAACAGTTAATGGGAAGGAATAATATTTTAATTCCACACCACCAATATAAATTCCTAAAAAGGTAAAGCTGCAAAGAAAAACAATTCCCGCCTTATCAAGCAACTTTGTATTTCTATCTGCCAGATAACAAATAACACCCAGAATGATAAAAGCAAAATAACGAATATTCTCTAATATCAGCCAATATAAAATTTTGGCCAATTGATAAGTCTTATCATATAAAGTATATTCTTCTCTGGAAAAATCAGCATATACAAATACATTATAGTAAATATAAGCCTTATACCAATCCTTCAGTCCGTTATTTAAGCCAAAATAAATAAACCAGGGAAGGAAGGGCAAAAGAAAGCCCAGGAAAAACCAGCCACAAAGAGCCAGAAGCCCCTTATACTCCTTCTTTAACAGTAATTTCAAAAACAGGAAAATTCCCCAGGGAGCAAAAAATCCCAGAATATTAAATTTAATCAGTGCTACTATCCCGGCACAGATC
The DNA here is from genome assembly GCA_017558205.1 of Lachnospiraceae bacterium. Taxonomy (GTDB): domain Bacteria; phylum Bacillota; class Clostridia; order Lachnospirales; family Lachnospiraceae; genus SFDP01. The sequence goes on from JAFYWD010000126.1 coordinate 3,427, forward strand.
CCGGTAAGCAAGACCTTTTTATCATCCTTCTTTTCAAATTCCTCCTTCTCTATTAGGAATAAGAAATAATAAAAAGGCCATACCAGAAAAGGAAGACAGAATTCTTCCGCACTTCCTCCCCACCAGAAGGATACGGAAGAATAGACTACGGCTCCCAAAACAGGTAACAGGCTAAAGGCAATAGCTTCATCTGCATATCTTCTTAAGATTTTATATGCTCCATAGAAAAAGAAAGCCGCTGCCACAATTTCTACCAGATACACACCAAAGAAGGTTTGATTGGAAAGTAAATAACCGATTCCGTAGAACAGATATAAATAGGGACCTTTCTGGTCAAAAATATCCCGGTAAATAATCTTTCCATTAAATAATCCCTTTCCCATGGAAAAATAGCTGTTGGCATCATCCCAGTTGTTATAGGGAACCAGAAAAGAAGATCTGGAACACAAAGTTATAGTAATAATTGCAACAAAAAGAGCAAAAAACACGGACTTATTTATTTTGATGTTTTCTAATTTTCTCATTTGTACTTCCTTTATCTTTCCTGTTAATACTAATATCTGTTTTCTCTAAGAATACTACTATTCAGAACAGTCTTGAAAATCCCCTGGCTTTCCTCACTTTTGATTTTCCTGCCATAGCTGCTAAAAGTTAAAATATAAAAAGGTACTTACTCCCGACAGGGATACAATACACCACAAAAAAAGCAGGGCACTGCTGACAGCATTTCCCAGTCTTGGAACAAAGCTTTTCTTCCTCTCTTCTACATTTTTCATAAAAAAGACCATACACAGGCCAATTACCAAATAAGTAACGGGAAGATATAACTGTGCATAAGGAAGATTGGTAAGCTTTAATACCTTCATGGGATACCAAAATTCCTGTTGCTGAAAGCCTTCCAGAAATCCTTCCCCCGGCAATTGCCAGGACTTTTCTATCATATTTCTCAATAACCTGTTAGCCTGTGCTACCCCGGGTGCCCTAAAATATACCCAGGCAATGCTTACATAGGAGAAGGTAACTATTCTTCCAAGAACTCTCAGAAATATTCCCCTGCTTTCTTCTGACTGCTCTTTCTTTTTTCTGTCAAGAAGAAGCCTGGTTACTATGTAAAGGCCTCCGTGCATCACACCCCACAGAAGATAATTCCAGCCTGCTCCATGCCAGATTCCGCTTAAGAAAAATACCAGGAAAAGATTCCTGCAGGTAATGATGGCTCCTTTCCTGTTTCCTCCCAAGGGAATATAAATATTTTTGGTAAAAAAACGACTTA
>JAFYWD010000127.1 GCA_017558205.1 Lachnospiraceae bacterium
GAGATATGGTATCAGGTGATAATCTGACAGCAGCCATGGCAGCCTTAAATACTAATGAAAAATATAAAGTAGTTAGAAATGATGCTTTAACTTCCTTTACCGGTAATCTTACCGTAGAAATGCAGGTGGAAGATTTTACTGCCATCCAGGGAAAAGAGCTTAAGTTCTATGAAGGAAGTACATTGGTAGCAAGTACTGTAGTAAATAGTAGTACGGTACAGGTATCACTTCCTGTTGGAAGCTATCGTGTAGTAGCACCTGTACATGCAAGCGCTTCTTCAGATGCTGAATATGTATATGTAAAAGATACAGAGAGTAAGCTGGAAATTGAATATACAGATTTTTCAGATATTACCTATGATACCTCTAAAACTATTAAGGTTAGCGGAAAACATGGTACTTATGGTTATACACTGACCTTTAATAAAGACTATTCTCAGGCTACCCTTACTTATGGCGGTGCAGATATTGGTACAGATGCACCTTATGTAAAGATTTATGATGCACAACAGAAATTAGTAGCTGAAGATTATGTAAGAAGAGAGGAAAATGGTTCAGCATGCTATTTTGAATTTGGAAAAGGAACTCAGGTATTTAATATTTCTGAAGGATATGTTATTGAGGTTTCTCATGCTAATACCGGTCGTGTACATGTATTCCTTAACTCTGACGGAAAAGAAATCGCACAGTTAAAACCTGTAGGAGAAGTTACAAGATATGAAGTAACGGCTGATGGAATTAAACGTTCTGATATGACTGCTGAAGATATTCAGAATCTTAATTATACCTTGTTAAAGCCGGTTCTTGTAAAAACAATTGAAGATTATCGTGCAGCAGCAACAAATGAAGAGCTTCTTGACTTAACAGAAAACAGAATTGCAAAAGATAAAGTATTAGTAGCATATTATAACTTAAAGGAAGAAGACAGAGCTGACTATGAAGAAATCTTTATAAGAGTAAAAGAGGGTCCTTTTACAGCAGCTAAAAAGTTAAATATACTTGGTATTCATGGAACAGTAGGAATTGAAGTTCAGGTAAATGAAGCCAATAACAGAGCATATATTCAGTTAGGATATGCTGATATGGGATCTACAGCTCCTTACTTCAAAGTGTATGACACAGAGAATAACGTAGTGGCAGAAGAAGGTGTAACTAACCAGGGAGATAATGATTACTTTAGCTTTAACGATCCGGCCTATGAAGTATTCTTAAAGCCCGGATATGTTATCGAAGTAAATGGACAGAACAGCAGTAAGATTGTATGGAAAAATGCAGCCGGTAATGCAGTAATAGAAGAGCTGGCAGCAGATAATTCTCTTATGCGTTATGTAGTAACAGAGGATGGAATAGTAAAAGAACAATAATAATATCCTTCTCAAAATATTAACAAAATAAAATCTGCAGTCTTAGCAATGGGCTGCAGATTTTATTTTGTCTTTAAAAATGATTTTTTTTGTAAGAAGAAAAGAAGGATTCCTTCTGTCATTTTATATAGGTAGATGGTATAATAATGTGAATAATTTTGAGAAATATGTAATGATTCAGGGCAGACTATTTTCATTGTTTTGGGTTCTCGAATAGTTACATAATAATTGTTGGAAAATTACGTATATTTTAGCTTGGGAAGATAGGATTGAAAAAAATACAAGGAGTGGCCGGATATGAATTGTTTGGAAAAAAGAATTATAAATGATGGGGTGGTGAAGGAAGGTAATGTTTTAAAGGTAGACAGTTTTTTGAACCATCAAATGGATACAGATTTATTTAATGAGATGGGAAAAGAATGGAAAAAACGATTCGAGGGAAAACAGATTACTAAAATTCTTACAATAGAAGCTTCCGGAATAGGGATTGCCTGTATTGTGGCACAGCATTTTCAGGTACCTGTTGTGTTTGCTAAAAAAGCAAAGACGATCAATCTGGATGGAGATTTATACACAGCAGAAGTGGAATCATTTACCCATAAGACGAAGAATCAAATTGTAGTTTCTAAAAAATTTATAAATGAGAATGACCGCGTTTTATTGATTGATGATTTTCTGGCCAATGGGTGTGCGTTATTGGGCCTTATACAAATTGTTGAAGCTGCCGGTGCCACCGTAGAGGGAATAGGTATTGCCATAGAAAAAGGCTTTCAACAGGGGGGACAAATTATCCGAAATTCAGGCTATCAATTAGAATCATTAGCTATTGTAGAAAGCATGGACTGGGAGACGGGAACAATCAATCTGGGAGAAAATAACAGATGATATTAAAGAGAAAGCTGCGTAGATTACTGGATAAATATCACCAGGGCTACTATATAGAAAAATATATTATTAACGATGGGAAGAAGCATCCTATGGCTATTATTTGTCCCGGAGGAGGCTATCACTGGGTATGCAGCTTTAGCGAGGGAATGCCTTATGCCAAAAAGCTGAATAGTATGGGATACTCTGCTTTTGTGATTCATTACAGATGTGGAAAAGGATATGAATATCCCATTCCTCAAGAGGATTTAGCCCGTGCGATCAGGGAAATTTTATCTAATAGTGAAAAGTGGAATTTGATAGCTGAGAATTATTCTTTATGGGGCTCCTCCGCCGGTGGTCATCTGGCGGCAAGCTTTGGAACAAAGAAGATGGGATATTCAAATTATAATCTACCTAAACCGGGAGCTATTATTTTGAGTTATCCTGTGATCACCATGTATGAAAAAGCACATCAAGGCAGTCGGGACTATCTTTTGGGAAAAGACTATAGTCCGAAATTACAGGAAATGGCCAGTATAGAAAAGCAGATTACGAAAGATTACCCCCCTGTTTTTGTGTGGCATGGTCTTTCGGATAGAGATGTAGATCCTGATAACAGCCGGCTTTTGGCAGAGGCGCTAAGGCAAAAAGGAGTAAAATATAACTATCTTACTTTTGAAGGCGTAGATCACGGAGTAGGGATTGGTGAGAAACTGGCTTGTGAGGGGTGGTTTGAACAGGCTGTGGATTTTTGGCAGTCTTGTCTTGGAACAATGAAGGAACTGAATGATGATTAAAAATCAATAAAATACGGAGGAAAAAATTATGTGGTTAATATTTGCTTTACTTTCAGCAATATTTGCGGCACTGACATCTATTTTAGCTAAAGTAGGTATAGAAGGAGTAAATTCCAATCTGGCAACTGCTGTCAGAACGCTGGTAGTTGTTATTATGGCATGGGGAATGGTGTTTTTAACAAATACCCAGGCCGGTATTTTTGAAATCAGTAGAAAAAGCTGGATTTTTTTAGTGTTATCAGGACTGGCAACAGGAGCTTCCTGGTTGTGTTATTATAGGGCTTTACAAATGGGGGCTATATCAAAGGTTGTAGCTGTAGATAAGTTTAGTATTGTAATTACTCTGGTTTTATCAGTATTGTTTTTAAATGAGCAATTTACGATAAAAACTTTTACCGGATGTATCTTAATAGCTTTGGGCACTTTATTTATGGTGTTATAAGAAATAAAATTCCAAGGTAATCAAGGAGATTTAATTTATGAAAAAATATATGGTATTACTACTACTTGGTTTAGTTCTTTTTATGCTAGGTTGTGAAAAAGAAACGATAACAGCCCCTGAAAGCTACCCTATTATAGGTAATAACTTGTCAGAAGAAGATAGTTTATCGAAAGAATATAAAACTGATGAGGGGATAGTTGTTGAGCAGGTAGAGGAAGAGAATTTAGAGGAAAATGCATCAGAAGATTATAGAATAGAAGAAGTAGATGCATATATATCCTCCATAGAACATCAATCGGAGCAGTTAAACACCTCTTTGGCAGAGGAGGAGCTAACACAGACAGAAATGAATGAAACATCTCAGGCAATTTATCAGCTATGGGATGAGGCTTTAAATTTTCTTTGGGGAGAGTTGAAGGTTCAACTTTCGGAAGAGGAGTTTAAGAAGCTGAAGGAAGAACAGCTGTTATGGATTGAAGATAAGGAAAAGCTGGTATCGGAAGCAGGAAAGGAATTTGAGGGAGGCACTCTGTATTCTTTGGTGGTTAACGGGGAAGCAGCCAGGCTGACGCAAGAACGAGTATATCAGTTATATGAAGTTTTAGTAACAGTTCAGCCATGACCAATCACATTGCTGATTGGAAAATAGAAAATTAGTATAACACAGGAAAGAAGTTAGGAAAATCATGAACCTGATTAATGCAGAAAAAATAACAAAATCTTATACAGATCAAAAGCTTTTTAATCAAGCTTCTTTTTCTTTACAGGAGGGAGAAAAGATTGGAATTATTGGGATTAATGGTACCGGTAAGACTACTTTGCTTCGTATGATTATGGGAAATGAGGAGCCGGAGGAAGGAAGCATTACCATTGCCAATCATGTACTGCTTCGTTATTTACCTCAGCATCCGGAATTTCCCGAGAATAAAAGTAGTTTGGACTGTGTATTGGAAGGGAATATAACAGAGGAAAACAAGTGGTCTATTGAAAGTGAAGCCAAGGCGATGATGACACGACTTGGTATTAAAGACTTTTACCAGCCGGCCGGAGAATTATCCGGCGGACAGAGAAAACGCCTTGCCTTAATATCTGTGTTACTTTCTCCGGCGGACATTCTTTTACTGGATGAGCCCACCAATCATTTGGATAATGAGATGGCAGACTGGTTGGAAGATTATCTGAAAAAATGGAGAGGCGCCCTGATTATGGTTACTCATGATCGATATTTTCTTGATAGTGTAACCAATAGGATCATAGAGATTGATAAGGGACTTATTTACAGCTATGAAACAAATTATTCCGGTTATTTGGAATTGAAAACCCAGCGAATGGAAATGGAACAGGCAAGTGAAAGAAAGCGCCAGTCTATTTTACGTGTAGAATTAGAATGGATGCAAAGAGGAGCCAGAGCACGTTCAACAAAGCAGAAAGCACATATACAGCGCTATGAGGAGCTGAGAGACAGGCAGTCTCCGGTACAGGATAGTCAGGTAGAGTTAAGCTCAATTTCCACAAGGTTGGGAAAAACTACTGTTGAGCTGGAACATATTTGTAAATCTTACGGAGAGAAAAAGCTGATAGATGATTTCTCCTATATTTTTTTAAAAGGTGACAGAGTTGGTTTTATAGGAGCAAATGGTTGCGGAAAATCCACGCTGATGAAAATTATTGCAGGCATGGTTCCACCTGATTCCGGCAAGGTAATAGTGGGACAGACTGTCAAAATGGGTTATTATGCTCAGGAAATTGCTTCAACAAAAGCAGGCGATGAAAATGAAGTTGATCTATCTTATATGGACCCGAAGCAAAGAGTGATTGATTATGTGAAGGAAACAGCGGAATATATTCAGACAACGGAAGGAAGTATTTCTGCCTCAGCTATGCTGGAAAGATTTTTATTTCCGCCTCAAAAGCAATATAGTCTGATTGGAAAGCTGTCCGGTGGAGAAAAGAAACGATTAAATCTTCTTCGTGTGCTGGCAACTTCCCCTAATTATATTTTGTTGGATGAGCCCACCAATAATTTGGATATTGCTACCCTTACGATTCTGGAAGATTATCTGGACCGCTATGAGGGAATTGTTGTTACTGTATCCCATGACAGATATTTTTTAGACAGAACCATGAAAAGAATTTTTGCGTTTGAAGAAGATGGTAAATTAAGGCAATATGAAGGTGGTTATACAGATTATTCCTTGAAGAAATTAGCAGAGAAAGAAAGGGAAGTATCTGAACATTCTAAGAAATCAAGAGAGGATTCCAAAACAGAGGACAAGAACAGAAAGAAAGAGCAACGCCCCCGGGGACCACAGAAACTAAAATTTACCTATAAGGAACAGAAGGAGTACGAGACCATTGAAGGGGATATTGCTATACTGGAGGAGAGCCTGGAAGCTTTGGAAGCTGAAATGATGGAAAATGCAACAAATTCAGCCAGGCTTTCCGAGATTATGGGAAAGCAAAAGGAAGTGCAAAAAGCGCTGGACGAAAAAATGGAGCGTTGGATGTATTTGGAAGATCTGGCAGCCAGAATTGCTGCACAGTAAAAAGAGTAGTAAAGTGTAAAATATTATTTTTGTAAAGTGAGAAAAGTTATGTTTAATGGACAAATCGATATTTTATATTATATAGAAGGTGCGAAAAAAGCAGAGGGACTAACTGTAATTATTGATGTGTTTCGTGCTTTTTCCCTGGAATGTTATTTATATGAAAAGGGGGTAAAGGTTATCCGTCCGGTAGAGACCATAGAAGAAACCTTTACACTCGGAAAGATATTTTCAAATAGTGTGTTAATTGGAGAACGGAAAGGAAAGAAATGTGAAGGCTTTGATTTTGGAAATTCTCCTTCAGCCATAGAACATGTAAATTTGGAAGGAAAGATCATTATTCATACTACCAGCGCAGGAACCCAGGGGATTGTGAATGCTAAGAAGGCAGAAGAAATTATTACCGGCAGTCTGGTGAATGCAAGAGCGGTAGCTTCCTATATTCTAAAGAAGAATCCCAAAAAGGTTTCCTTGGTTTGTATGGGAAATAACGGAGTAACTCCTGCCCCCGAGGATGAATTATGTGCATTTTATATTAAAAGTATTTTGGAAGGAAAAGAGCTTGAGAATTTTGATAAAAAAGTGGCAGATCTTCAGGTAAATGGAGGAGAGCATTTTTTTAAAGAAGAAAACAGAGAGGTATTTCCCAGGGAAGATTTTTGGTACTGTATAAAATATGATAAGTTTCCCTTTATTATCCGAGTAGAAAAGGATGAAACAGGTTATTATACCATTCGGGAATTTTTAGACAGGTAGGAAATGCTTATGAAAATCACCTGTCTTGTAGAGAACACGAAGAGAAGGGAAGGATTGGGAACAGAACACGGACTTTCTCTTTTTATAGAAACTAAGGCTCATAAAATTTTATTTGATATGGGTCAGTCTGAACTTTTTGAGAAAAATGCAAAAAGCTTAGACGTGGAACTTGAGGATGTGGATTTGGCTTTTATTTCTCATGGCCATTATGACCATGGGGGAGGGCTAAAGAGATTTCTTACAATTAATCAAAGAGCACCCGTTTATGTGAATCACTATGCTTTTGGGGAACATTATAATGGAATTGAAAAATATATTGGTCTGGATAAAAGTCTTCAAAAGGAAGAACGATTAATTTTTACAGACGATATCGTAGTTATTGAGGAAGGGATTACTCTTTATACAAAATTGACTGTAAATAACTATTTTTCTCCGACGGGAGAATTAATGAGAAAAGAAGGAGTAAACTTACTAAAAGAGGATTTTAGGCATGAGCAATATCTGATGCTGGAGGAAAATGGAAAAAGAGTACTGTTCAGTGGATGTTCCCATAGAGGGATTCTGAATATTGCAGAAGAATTTCAGCCGGACTATCTGATAGGTGGCTTTCATTTTTCCAAACTTTCATTAGATGACAATTTGGCGGAATATGCCGGGCTTCTGGATAGATTTTCCATAAAATATTATACCTGTCACTGTACCGGCAAGGAACAATATGGCTTTATGAAACCAAGGATGAAGAATCTTTTTTATTTATCAGCAGGAGAGGAATTTTATATATAAAAAATCTCTCTGTTCCAATAATTTCTATTCAATGTATTGGAATAAATACATAATTATGATAATATAGAATGGCAAAAGACTATATGAATACAAAGTGAGGAAGGTTGTATGAAAAGGATAGCAGAATTATTTAATATTGAAGGGGAAATTTTAGAGGTTGTACCTCATGGAGGAGGATATATTAATGATACTTACGCAGTTTCCTGTCAGAGAGAGGACGGGAGTAAGGTAAGATATATCCTACAGAGAATTAATCATGATATTTTTAAAAATCCTGAAGCGTTAATGGATAATTTTGTAATGGTATGTGACTATCTTAAGAATATAGTAAAAGAACAGGGAGGAGATCCTTCCAGAGAAACCTTAACTGTTATTAACACCAGAGATGGTCAAAATGGTGTATGGGTTGACGGTAATTACTACCGTATGCTGTTATTTATAGAAGATACTGTATGCTACGATATCTGTCAGGGACCGGAGGATTTTTACAAGTGTGCAAAAGCATTTGGAAATTTTCAGTTTATGCTAAAGGATTTTCCTGCGGATAAGTTAACAGAGACTATTCCAAATTTCCACAATACTCCTGTTCGATTCCAAACCTTTTTAAAGGCAGTAGAGGAGAATAAGAGCGGAAGAGCTCATTTAGTTCAGGATGAGATCAATTTTATCTTAGAAAGAAAGGCTGTTACAGACTCTTTAATTGATTTATTAAATGCAGGAGAGCTTCCCTTAAAGGTAACACATAACGATACCAAATTAAGTAATATCTTAATGGATGTAAAGACCAATGATTCTTTATGTGTTATCGACTTAGATACCATTATGCCCGGTTTGGCGGCTTATGATTTTGGAGACTCTATTCGTGCAGGAGCCTGTTATACAGCAGAGGATGAGACGGATTTATCAAAGGTATATCTGGTGAAGGAATTATTTGAGGCTTATGTAAAAGGCTTTATTGAAGGAAGTAAAAAAGGCCTTACGGCAAAAGAAATTGAAACCTTACCTATTGGTGCAAAGGTAATTACATTAGAACAGGGAATTCGTTTCCTGACAGATTATTTGGACGGAGATCTTTATTACAAGACTCAGTATGCAGATCATAATCTGGACCGTACCAGAACACAGCTGAAGCTGGTAGCAGATATGGAAGATAAGTGGGAAGAAATTACCAAAATTATTGAAAAATATAGTGTATAACTATAAAAATAAGGCCGTATCCTTTGGGATACGGCCTGTTTTTTATCTTTTTATCAGAATTACAGGAACGCTAAGAGTACAAAGTTAAGAATAAACAATCCTGTACATACCCATAAAAGAGGGTGGATATCTTTAGCTTTTCCTTTAGCTAACTTCACAATACAGTAGAAAATAAATCCTGCAGCAATACCGTAAGAAATACTATAGGTTAAGCACATAAAGATACTGGCAAAGAATGCAGGAACTGCTTCGTTAAGATCAGTCCATTCGATATCACGGAAGGAGGAGATCATAAGAACTCCGACCATTACGAGAATAGGAGCTGTTGCAGCAGAAGGAACGATACTTACAAAGCTTGCCAGGAAAGCAGATAAAGCAAAGCAGATAGAAACTACTACAGATACTAAACCTGTACGTCCGCCCATACCAATACCGGCAGCACTTTCTACGAAAGTAGTAGTATTGGAAGTTCCGAAAAGTGCACCGATGGAAGTGGCAGTTGCATCAGCAAATAAGGCTTTGTCTAAACGTGATTTAAATCCTGAATTTTTGTCCATATTTTTTTCATCTTCTTCACTGAAGATACCAGTACGACGTCCGGTACCGATAAATGTACCGATAGTATCAAAGGTGTCAGTAATACTGAAGGAGAAGATGGTAATAAGAACTAAAGGTAATTTTGCAGGATCTGAGAACAGGCTTGTAATTCCTCCTTCTTTAAAAATTGCTAAGAAGGTAGTAGGAAGAGCCTGACATGCTTCAGAGAAGCTTACAGTATCCTGAGCCTGTGTTACTCCGAAGGGAATACCAATTACGGTAGTTGCAATAATACCGATTAACATTGCACCCTTAATGTTAAGAAGCATAAGTACACAGGTAATAATCAAACCAAGAATGAATACGATTAAAACGGGATTGTTAAAGGTTGCTAAAGCAGGTACGCCTGCACTAAAGTCGATAAGGGACACATTTAACATTCCGATGTAAGCCACAAAGAGACCGATACCTCCACCGATCGCATGCTGAAGGCTGGTAGGAATAGCTTTGATGATATACTTACGGATTTTTGTTACAGTAATCAGAATATTGATTAATCCGCAGATAAATACCATAGATAATGCCTGCTGCCAGGTAAAGCCAAGACCGAAGCAAACGGTGTAAACAAAGAAAGCATTAAGTCCCATACCGGGTGCCTGGGCATAAGGTACATTTGCCACCAATCCCATAATCAGAGTACCAATGATGGAAGCGATGATAGTTGCCAAAAATACGGCTCCCCATTCCATTCCTGACTGAGAAAGGATATTGGGGTTTACAAATAAGATGTAAGCCATGGCAAAAAAAGTAGTTAAACCGGACATAATCTCAATTTTGATTGAGGAGCCGGCAGCGGTCACACCAAAAAATTTGTCGAGACCACCAGGGTTTTTTGAATTACTCATTTCTTAAGTCCTCCACTATATCATAGTTATAAGTAGCCGGTTGAATCATGTATTATAAATAAAACAGTTTATTCCCTACATGTTAAAACCGAGGAACAGTATAGCATGACAAAATATAAAAAGCTATAAATATTAAGATAAATTTAGAAATTTAGGTTTATTTGTATAAGGCATCTAAAATAAAAGCAAGAAAATTGGCTAAAATTTCAAAAGAATATACTATTTTTATATTTGGTAAAATTTGTTATAATAATGTAGTTTGAGAAGATGTATCGATAGTCAAAGAAAGGAAATTGAAAATGATAAGGGTGGAGAATTTATCTTTTGAGGTTCCTGTTAAGGAATTATATCGAAAAATCTCCTTTGAAATTAAGTCCGGAGATCATTGTGTACTGATAGGAAGTAACGGTGTAGGAAAGAGTACCTTGGCTAATATGATTTGCTATCCGGAGGAATATTTATACGACGGTAAAATAGTAAAAGAAAATTGCAGCAGAATAGGTTATGCCAACCAGCAGGCGAAGAAGCAGCAAGAGGAAGCTTGTGGTGTATGGGAATTCTTAACAGAAGATTTTGCCAGCCTTCAGCTTCGTATGGAAAAGATATGTGAGCAAATGGCAGAAGAGAATGCTTCAGAGGAGCTTTTTGAGCAATATCAGGAAGTGTTGGATCTTTTGGATGCAGTAGATGGCAATAATTATGAAAGTAATATTAAAAAGCAATTAAGCTTAATTGGCTTAGAGCATCTGGAGAAGAATTTAGTTTCCTGTATCAGCGGAGGAGAATATAAATTACTTCAGCTGATGAAAGAGATGCTGATGATGCCTGATTTTTTAATTTTGGATGAGCCGGATGCCTTTTTAGATTTTGGAAATCTCGACAGCCTGAAAAAACTGATTAACTCTTATAAAGGAACCTTACTTGTAATCACGCATAACAGATATTTATTAAATCATTGTTTTAATAAAATATTACATTTGGAAAACAAAGAGCTTCAGGAATTTGAAGGTAATTATACAGAATACGGGCAGGCCTTATTATTAAAAAAAATTGATAATAAAGAGCAGGCTGCTGCAGAACAGGAAGAGATAGAGAGAACGGAAAAAATGGTGGACAGGATGCAAAAAGAAGCATCCCGGGCCGACATTGCCTCTTTAGGTCGGGCACTGCATGCAAAGCAGACACATTTGGAGCGTTTGAGAAAAAGAGCGATTAAAGAGCCGTTTTTAGAAGTAAATCATCCTAAGATTAAGCTTCCTTGTCCGGAACCGATATCTGAGGATAATAAAAAGGTATTACTCAAAGTAGAAGATTATTCCCTGGAATTTGATGAGGTATTATTACAGGGAATCAGCTTTGAGATTGAAGAAGGTGAAAAAATTGCTATGGTAGGCCCAAACGGAAGCGGTAAAACTACCTTATTACACCATATTTTTCAGGGAAAGCTAAAGAATATTCATAAGGCAGAAGAATGTGAAATAGGATTTCTCTCACAAAGAGAGCAGGAGATCTTTACGGAAAGTAATACGGTATCGGAGGAAATAGGAATTTGGGGGCCTGATACGGAGAAGGAAAAGGAAACCATCCTTAAGGAATACTGTTTTGATAAAGAGGTATTAAAGCAGAAAATCAGCAGGCTTTCAGGAGGAGAAAAAAATCTTCTTCAGCTGTTAAGGATTCAGTTGTCAGGTGCAAATCTTTTATTGTTGGATGAACCCACCAGTCATTTGGATACTTATTCACAAGTTGCTCTGGAAGAGGCCATTAATGAGTATCAGGGAGCTGTGCTGATGGTGACCCATGATTATAATACCATTGTAAATTGTGCGGATTACGTATTATTGGTTGAAGATAAGGGAATACGTAAGATGAGGATGCGTACCTTCCGTAAAATGATTTATGAGCAATATTTTTCTAAAGATTATCTGGAGCTGGCAGATAAGAAAAAAGAACTGGAAGGCAGAATTATTTCCTGTCTTCAAAAAAAGGATATCTCTTCAGCACGAAAGCTATGGGATATGCTGGATGATACTATTTTGAAAATGAATGTAATTTAAAAGCCGGGAGGTAAATTATGAGTATTGTTAGCTTTGCGGAACAGATGCTGGCAAATCCCATGTTATTTGTATCTGCATTACTCACCTTAGGAGTTATTTTGGTAAATGGCTGGACAGATGCACCTAATGCCATTGCAACCTGTGTCTCTACCAGAGCCATAGAGGTGCGCAGAGCAATTATCATGGCTGCTGTCTTCAATTTTTTAGGTGTTTTTATCATGACAATGATCAATGCCTCGGTAGCCATGACTATTTATAATATGGTGGATTTTGGCGGGGATGCAAGAGCAGCTTTGATTGCCCTATGTGCAGCAATGGCAGCTATTGTTATTTGGGCAACGGCAGCCTGGTATTTTGGAATACCTACCAGTGAAAGCCATGCTTTGATAGCAGGGCTGTCAGGTGCGGCAGTAGCTTTACAAAACAGCTTTGAAGGGATTAATCCGGCAGAATGGGTAAAAGTACTTTATGGTATTGTTTTATCTACTCTGTTAGGCTTCTTTTTAGGTTTTGTAGTTTTAAAAATTACAGTATTTTTGTTTAAAAATCAGAACAGAATGAAATGTGAAAAGTTTTTTTCCAAGGCACAGGTGGCAGGAGGAGCAGCCATGGCATTTATGCACGGAGCTCAGGACGGTCAGAAATTTATGGCTATTTTCCTGTTGGGAGCAGCCCTGGCCGGTGGACAGGCAGAGGCTTCTAATTTTGATGTGCCAATCTGGCTGATGGTTCTTTGTTCTGCTATTATGGGACTTGGTACCTCTATTGGTGGCTATAGAATTATTAAATCCGTAGGAATGGACATGGTAAAATTAAAACCCTATCAGGGCTTTGCAGCTGATTTATCAGCAACCATCTGTTTATTGCTTTCTTCTCTTACAGGGATTCCGGTAAGTACTACTCATACAAAAACAACTGCTATTATGGGAGTAGGTGCGGCAAGAAGAATGAGTAATGTAAACTGGGCAGTGGTAAAGGATCTTGTTTTAACCTGGGTATGTACTTTCCCGGGCTGTGGATTATTAGGCTTTGTAATTGCAAAATTATTTTTAATGATATTTGGATAAGGAGAAAAAAATATGGCAAAAATTAAAAATGATTATTTTCAGCTGTTATGTGAACAGGTGGAGTACAGTGTGAAGGCTGCAGCTTTGCTGGAAGAGATTTTATTAAATTATTCCTTAGATACCATTTCTGCACAGAGAGAAAAAATCCATGAAGTAGAGCATAGTGCGGACAAAATAATGCATGACATCAGAATGAAGCTTTCCGTGGAGTTTATCACACCTATTGATCAGGAGGATATCCTGAGACTGGCTCAGATTATTGATGACGTTACCGATGCCCTGGATGATGTAGTATTGAGGCTGTATATGTATCATGTACAGGAAATTACTGAGGATGCAAAGGAAATTGTAAAAGTGGTTCATCAATGTGTAATCTCCTTAAATGAAGCAATTAAAGAATTAAAGAATTTTAAGAAAAATGACGGAGTTCTTCAGTCAGCACTGATTAAAATCAATGATATAGAGAATAAAGCAGACGGATTATCAAGAGAGGCGATTCACAGATTGTTTGCAGGAAACACAGAAATGAAGGCTTTGATTGGCAATATGAATTTGTATGAGGCTTTGGAAAATTGTTGTGATGAATGCGAGCATGCAGCAGATGTTATGGAGGAAATTGTAATTAAAAACACCTAAGCATAAAGGTAATGTATTTAAAATATTGCCTATTGACAAGTTACAATGTTTATGGCAATATAGCAACATAAATTACCCGTGAGGGAGTAGCAAGCGTATTGATACGCAGCAAGTCAACATCCTGATTTTTCTTCAGTCATGAAACAGAAGAAATCTGGCTTGCTTTAATTTGCCAGACTCATGTATACATAGCTATATGTGAGGCAGGATTTTATTTTAAAGGAACTTATGACGTAATACATTCCCGGTAATGTATTCTATAGGTGATATCTTCTAACAAAAGACGGACTCAGGTATAGCATCGTTATACCTGGGTCTTTTATATTTGCACGAAGCCACAAGCCGTGCATAAGAATATTTATCAATACTCACAAGTAAACGGAGGAAAAGAATGAAATTTTATTGTGAAGAAAAAGAAATAGTATTAAAAAGTCTGAAGTCCCATGAAACAGGACTATCCATGGAGGAAGCAGAAAAAAGACTTGCAGAGAACGGAAAAAATAAGCTGGAGGCAGCAAAGGGAAAATCTGTAATACAAAGATTTTTAGAGCAGCTGTCAGATCCTATGATTATTATTCTTTTGGTAGCTGCATTCATAAGCGGTGTATTGGCAGTATTGGAAAATGAAAGTCTTACGGATGTAGTAATTATTTTAGCAGTAGTTGTAATCAATGCTGTGCTGGGTGTGTACCAGGAAAGCAAGGCAGAAAAAGCCATTGAAGCCCTGCAGGAAATGTCTGCAGCTACTTCTAAGGTGTTAAGAAACGGAAAACTGCAGATAATTCCCAGTGAAGATTTGGTAGTGGGTGATGTCATTCTTCTGGAGGCAGGAGATGCAGTTCCTGCTGATGCCAGAATCATTGAAAATGCCAGCTTGAAAATTGAAGAGGCTGCCCTTACCGGAGAATCAGTACCTGTAACAAAATTCATCGACATGATATACAGGAAAGAGGGAGAAAAGGATGTACCGCTGGGTGACCGTAAAAATATGATGTACATGGGAAGTACCGTAGTTTACGGACGTGGCTCTGCTGTTGTTACTGCTACCGGTATGGATACAGAAATGGGAAAAATTGCGGATGCTTTAACAAAGGCAGAAGGTGGACAGACTCCTCTTCAAATTAAACTGACTCAGCTTTCCAAAATTTTAACCTGGCTGGTTCTTGGAATTTGTGCCGTAGTTTTTGCAGTACAGTTGCTCAGGGAAGGAAGTCTCAGTTTTGAATTTGTACTCAGCTCCTTTATGGTAGCTGTTTCCCTGGCAGTAGCTGCTATACCGGAGGGATTAGCGGCAGTAGTTACGGTAGTACTTTCCATAGGTGTTACCAATATGTCAAAAAGAAATGCCATTATCCGTAAATTAACGGCAGTAGAAACCCTGGGCTGTGCTCAGATTATCTGTTCAGATAAAACAGGTACTCTTACACAAAATAAAATGACGGTGGTAGATTTCTTTGGAGAGGAAGAACGTCATATAGCAACGGCCATGTCTCTTTGCTGTGATGCACGGATCGATGAGGAGGGAGTTATTACAGGAGAGCCCACAGAGGCAGCACTGGTGGCCTGGGCAGATAAGCTGGGACTGAAACAGGCAGAATTAAAGAAACAGAGAGAGCGTGTGGGGGAAGCACCTTTTGATTCGGGAAGAAAAATGATGTCAACCGTACACAAAAAGGAAGAAGGTTTCCTTCAGTTTACCAAAGGAGCTCCCGATGTCATTATTGAAAAATGTGACTATTATTTAAAAAATGGCAATTATCTTCCCATGACCAGGGAATATGTTTCTCAGATTATGGAAGCCAATAAAAACATGGCAGATAAGGCTCTTCGTGTACTGGCCTGTGCTGAAAGAGTATGGGAGAAGCTGCCTGCAAGCTTTGAACCTGAGCTGTTGGAAGAAAAGCTTTGCTTTACCGGTTTGTGTGGTATGATCGACCCGGTTCGTCCTGAAGTAAAGGATGCTATAGTAGAATGCAGAAATGCAGGAATCCGACCGATTATGATTACCGGTGACCATAAGGATACTGCCGTGGCTATTGCAAAGGAGCTGGGAATTATCACAGAGGATACTTATGCCATTACAGGAGCTGAATTAAATGAAATGGATGAGAAAGCCTTTGAAGAGAAATTTAAAAATATCAGTGTTTATGCCCGTGTACAGCCGGAGCACAAAACAAGAATTGTAAATGCCTGGAGAAACGCCGGCTTTGTAACGGCCATGACAGGAGACGGGGTAAATGATGCCCCTTCCATAAAGTCAGCAGATATCGGTGTAGGTATGGGGATTACAGGTACCGACGTTACCAAGAATGTGGCAGACATGGTTTTAACGGATGATAATTTTGCAACTATTGTGGGAGCAGTAGAAGAAGGAAGAAGAATTTATGATAATATCAGAAAAGCTATTCAATTTCTTTTAGGTTCCAATATGAGTGAGGTGGTAAGTATTTTTGCAGCTACCTTATTAGGCTTTACCATTCTGAAGCCGGTACATTTACTTTGGATAAACCTGGTAACTGATACCTTTCCTGCTTTGGCACTGGGGATGGAAAAGGCAGAGCCTGATATTATGAAAAGAAAGCCCAGAAACGCAAAATCAGGTATTTTTTCTGATGGAATGGCGGCAGATATTGCTTACCAGGGAATTTTAGTAAGTATCCTGGTAATGGTCTCTTATTTTATAGGACTTTTTATGGAAACGGGAAGCTTAAGTATTAGTAATAGTGCAGAAGGAACTACTATGGCCTTTTTAACAATGTCAATGGCAGAAATTTTCCATAGCTTTAATATGCGTTCCCAGAGACAGAGTATCTTTAAGCTAGGAAAACAGAATAAAGTTCTTCTATTTGCAGCTTTAGGTTCCTTTGTTGCAACTACCCTTGTTTGCGAGGTTACTTTTCTGGCAGAAGCCTTTGGCTTTACAGGGGTAAGCCCTAAGGAATATGTTATTGCTATTTTACTGGGTGCCCTGGTGATTCCCATTGTGGAAATTGTAAAGTGGATACAAAGAAAAAATTCATAGTATAAAAATGCAATCTTGACTGAAAAGGGTTATGAGTGTTAAAATTGTCATGTGGGCATGAATGATTAATTCTACCCATAATTTAATGAAGAAACGGAGAGTGAAGTTATGGAAAGAATTAAAACATTAGAAACTCGCGATTTATGTACAAGTGTAGCAACAGGCGGATGCGGCGAATGCCAGACTTCTTGTCAGTCAGCTTGTAAGACCAGCTGCGGTGTAGCAAACCAGTCTTGCGAGAACACAGATAAATAAGAAAAAAAGATGAGAATAAGATGAAAGGGAAAGACGGAACTTCGTCTTTCCTTTTTGTGTTGTAGGAAAGAAAGAGGAGAAAGAAATTGGTACATCAGTATAAATTAAACGGCTATAATATTGTTCTTGATACTTGTTCCGGAGCAATTCATATAGTGGATGAAGTAGTATATGATATGATTGCCTTATATCCCACCAAATCCAAGGAAGATATTATAGAAGAAATGTTAGAGAAATATTCACACAGGGAGGATGTCACAAGACAGGAGCTGCAGCTGTGTGTTGAGGATATAGAAGCTTTAATTCAGTCAAAGAAATTATTTACAGAGGATAACTTTGCAGAATTGGCAGGTACCTTTAAAGAAAGATCAGGCAACGTGGTAAAAGCCTTATGTCTTCATGTAGCCCATACCTGTAATCTGAATTGTTCCTATTGTTTTGCCAGTCAGGGAAAATATCAGGGAGAAAGAGCCTTAATGTCGCTTGAGGTAGGAAAAAGAGCTATCGATTATCTGATTGAAAATTCCGGTACAAGACGTAATCTGGAGGTAGATTTTTTTGGCGGAGAACCTTTAATGAACTGGGAAGTGGTTAAGGGTGTGGTAGCTTATGCCAGAAGTGTGGAAAAGGAAAAGAATAAGAATTTCCGATTTACCCTTACAACGAATGGTGTGTTGATTGATGATGAAGTGATAGAGTTTGCCAATAAGGAAATGAGCAACGTAGTTTTAAGTCTGGACGGAAGAAGGGAAATCCATGACCTTACCCGTGTTGATTATGCCGGTAAAGGCAGCTATGATAATATTGTTCCAAAGTTTAAAAAGCTGGTAGAGGCCAGAGGAGGTAAAAATTACTATATGAGAGGTACCTTTACCCATGCTAATCCTGACTTTACCAAAGATGTATTCCATATTGCGGACCTTGGATTTACTGAGCTAAGTATGGAACCGGTGGTATGTGATCCTTCTGATCCCATGGCATTAACCGCCGAGGATTTGGAAATTGTAAAAGAACATTATGAAATTTTAGCAAAGGAAATGTTAAAAAGAAAAAAAGAAGGCAGAGGCTTCACCTTCTATCACTATATGATAGATCTTACGGAAGGTCCTTGTATCTATAAACGTATTTCCGGCTGCGGCTCAGGAACGGAATATATGGCTGTAACACCTTGGGGAGATCTGTATCCCTGTCATCAGTTTGTAGGAGAAGAGGAATATAAGCTGGGAGACATCTGGAAGGGAGTTACCGTTACAGAAAAAAGAGAAGAGTTCAGAAATTGTAATGCTTATGCAAGAAAGGACTGCGAAAATTGCTGGGCAAAGCTGTATTGCTCCGGCGGATGTGCCGCTAATGCGTATCATGCAACAGGAACTATTAAAGGAATCTATGAAGATGGCTGTGAACTTTTCAGAAAGAGAATTGAATGTGCAATTATGATGAAGGCTGCAGAGGAAGCCTGACACCTATTTATGACTTTATAAATTCTTATCGGAAAAAGCAACCGGTAAGATTCCATATGCCGGGGCATAAGGGAAAAAGCTTTTTGGGCTTTGAAGAATTTGATATTACTGAAATTTCCGGTGCTGACAGTCTCTATGAGGCAGAAGGAATTATAGCAGAAAGTGAAAAAAATGCATCTCTTTTATTTGGCAGCAGTGCTACCTTTTATTCCACGGAGGGCTCCAGCCAATGTATTAAGGCCATATTGTATCTGTTGTTATCTTCCTCTGATAGGCAGAAAGGGAAACGCCCTTATATTATTGCAACCAGAAATGCCCATAAAGCCTTTTTTCACGGTGCGGCATTATTGGACTTGGACGTGGTATGGTGGCAGCCTGAAAAAAGAGAAGCTCTTTGCAGTATAAAGCTAAATATCAGTGATTTGGAACAACTTTTGAAGGAAAGAGAAGAGAAACCAATCGGTGTGTATATTACTTCACCGGATTATTTAGGGAATGTGCTTCCCATTAGAGATATTGCAGATCTCTGCCATAAATATGAAACAAAGCTGGCAGTAGATAATGCCCATGGCGCTTATTTACATTTTTTAGACAAGCCGCTGCATCCTTTGGATTTAGGGGCAGATTTATGCTGTGATTCAGCCCATAAAACTCTTCCTGTTTTAACCGGAGGGGCTTATCTGCATCTGGGGAAAAATACAAAACAAACCTTGCAAAAGGAGGCCAGGCAGGCCTTGGCAATCTTTGGTTCTACCAGCCCTTCTTATTTGACCCTGTTGTCCCTTGATTACTGTAACAGATATTTGACTTTCGATTATCATGAAAAATTGAAGCTGTGTATAGAGCGTATCAGGATATTAAAAGAAGATTTGTTGGAAGCCGGATGGAAGGTGGAGGATACAGAACCTTTAAAGCTTACTTTAAGGATAAATTATCTTCAGGAGCAGGAAAAAAGAAATGGTCCATGGCTGGCAGAAAAATTGGAGACGGAAGGAATTTATCCGGAATATGCCGATCCTGATTTTCTGGTATTGATGTTTACTCCTGAAAACGGGGAAGAAGAGTTTTTGAGTCTGGAAAAAATATTGTTTACGATAAGTGCGGAAAAAGCAGCATGGAAGACAGAAAGTAGGCAGCCGGTATGGAAGGAAGAAAAAAGAGTGCAGATAATTTCCTTTCGGGAAGCCCTGCTGTCTCAAAGTGAAGCTATTTCTGTGGAATCAGCAGAGGGAAGAATTTGTGCCAACCCCATGATTTCCTGTCCACCTGCAATTCCTATAGTAGTCGGAGGGGAAAGGATAACAGGAGAAGATATTAAGCTTCTTCAATATTATGGGATAGAACAGATTAGTGTGATAAGAAATGATTAAATAAGTAAAAAAATAAAATACAGGAAAGAAGGTAACAGAAAGCCTCTTTCCTGTATTTTTATATATTTTAATCTTCAATAAGACGTAAGCCTGCAGTGTCTGATACCGGCAGAGAGAAGGCAATGGCCTTAGCCTTAGTGGCAGGACCTGAATGCTCCATAATTGATTTCATAATTGTATTTTTTAAATGAGTTTGAGTTACAATAAAGATAATCTCTTTTTCGGAAGAGATGGAGATTCCCATAAACTTTTCTGCAATTTCCATGCCTGTACCTTTGGCATGGATTACAGTGCCGCCGTAGGCACCTGCAGATCTGGCAGCATCCATTACCACACCGGTATATCCCTGTTCTGCGATAACAACAATGAGTTCGTGTTCTGTATTTTTCAAAGCGGATTCCTCCTGTTTTTCATAATTCTGGGTTTCCAATAAAAATTCTAAAGCTTTTTTTCCACCAATACTGCTTAGAGGTACTACAAAGGATATTCCGCCTCCGGGAGCATCGATTTGAAGCACCTTTTCCATTTGTTTTTTTAGTCTTTCCCAGTGAGATTGCTGTAAAACACTAAATAATACAGCCTTTTCATTTGATTCAAGCCCAATATAATCCATGATTTCGTTAGTTACCGTACCAAGGCCTAAAGAGGTAAGAACAACATGTAAGTCATTTTTCTGAAAAAGATTGATATAATTTTTCGTTATTTTTCTGTCTATAATTGTAGTCATTAACAATATATTTCCCATAATTTCCTCATTTCTGATAGAATTATAATTCTATAATTTCGTAATCATCCAGGGCTTCGGTTGAAGCAACTTTCTGGGCAAAAGCAGCCTTATGGCGTCCCTTTTCCTTAATCTGGAAGATTAATCCCATAATCTGTATCGTAATCAAAGGGGTCATGGCAACCATGGCAACAATACCGAAAGCATCTGCGATAATATTACCGCCAACTGCTTTGCAGGCTCCCATGGCAAAGGAAAGCAGGAAGGTTGCAGTCATAGGCCCGGAAGCTACACCACCGGAGTCAAAGGCAATGGCAGTAAATAATTTAGGAACGAAAAATGTAAGAACCAGAGCCAGAAAATATCCCGGAACCAGTAAATACATAATGGAAATTCCGGTAACTACTCTTGTCATGGCAAGTCCAACGGATACAGATACACCGATAGAAAGGGCTGTACCAATGGCAGAGGCAGGTATCATACCGGAGGTCATTTCTTCTACCTGCTTTGTCAGTATGAATACAGCAGGCTCAGCTTTTACGATAAAGTAACCAATAATCATACCGATGGGAATGATAATCCATCCGTAGGAGAGAGTGGCAATGGTTTCACCTAAATAATTACCTGCGGGCATAAAGCCAACATTAGCACCGGTAAGAAAAAGAACCAGACCGATATAGGTATAAATCATACCAATGATAATTTTAATTAAGGTATTTCTGGTAATATCCCTTGAAATTAGTTGAAACAGTGTAAAGAAGGCAATAATAGGGAATAGGGATAAGGCCATTTCCTTCAGGTAATGAGGCAAACCATGCATAAATAAATTCCAAAGCTGTACCGTATCCTCAATAATAGGAATGGCTTCAGATACCTGTTCCGTAGGACCGGGGTCATAGATTAAACCTAAGATTAAGACAGCTAAAATAGGTCCTACAGAGCTTAAAGCAACTAAACCAAAGCTGTCATCAGAGGCATGCTTATCGCTTCGGATGGCAGAAATACCGATACCGAAGGCCATAATGAAGGGAACTGTCATAGGACCGGTAGTAACACCGCCGGAGTCAAAGGCTATAGATAAAAAATCTCCCGGTGATAAAATAGCAAGTAAAAATACAGCGCCGTAAAAAATCAGCAGCAGGTAAGAAAGCGCAATACCAAAGAGCATTCTAAGAATTGCTACCACTAAAAAGATACCAACACCAAGGGCAACTGCCATAATTAAAACCATATTGGGAATAGAGGGAATTTGCTGGGCTAAAACCTGGAGATCAGGCTCGGAAATAGTAATAATAAAGCCCATGATAAAAGTAATAAAGACGATGACACCTACTTTTTTGGAGCGGGTAATAATACTACCTACCTTTTCACCCATAGGTGTCATGGAAAGTTCAACTCCTACATTAAAGAACAGCATTCCCACAATCAGCAGAGAGGAGCCTATAAGAAAGGTCATCAGAATACTTGGGGGAATAGGTGCAATGGAAAAGCAAAGAACCAGTACTATCAGTAAAATAGGAATTACAGCTTTTAGGGTTTCCTCCAGCTTTTCCTTAAATTGTTTTCTAATTACGTGCAAATAATCAGTCCTTTCCGAAATATAATGTCACTAGTATATCATAAAAAAAGAAGAGTTTTTATTAAATTATTATAAAAATTATCTATTGTTTTCAGGAAAAGAAGAAGGTATGATAGATAATCGGTGGATTATTTGGAATAATTATCTTAACGTAATTGTTAATTAATAGAAGAAGGGATATAAAATATGATATCAGCTATTAAAAAATTATTTGGGGCCACGGATATGACGGAAGGACAGCCCTGGAAAAAAATTGTGATTTTTACAATTCCCATGTTATTGGGAAATATAGCACAACAGCTTTACAGTACGGTAGACAGTATTGTAGTAGGGAAATATGTGGGGGATAATGCACTGGCTGCAGTAGGAAGTGCAACTCCTATTTTAAATTTACTGCTGGTTTTATTTGTAGGGATCAGTATGGGAGCCAGTATTATGGTTGCTCAATATTTTGGAGCCAGACAGAGAGCTGAATTATCAGTGACTATCGGGAACTGTATTACCCTTACGGCAGCTGCAGTCCTTATTATCATGATAGTTGCACTGGTAATTGTAAGACCTCTTTTAGAGCTGTTAAATACCCCATCTACTATTATTGAGTGGTGTACCTCCTATTTATTAATTTTATGTGTAGGGTCTGCAGGAAGTGCTTATTATAATATTTTATGCGGTGTA
>JAFYWD010000128.1 GCA_017558205.1 Lachnospiraceae bacterium
GAAGATGAAGTTTGAACTTAGTCAACAAGTGTGCAGAGCTGCCGTTCCTGAACCTTAACGAAATCGAGTCGAAGACGAAGATTGAGTTTAGTTGAAGGAACCAAGAAAGCAACTTAATGAAAACGAGCGTAAGCGAAGTTTGAATTTAGTGCGACGCATTGGCTGACTTAGTGAAAACAAGTCGAAGATGAAGTTTGAACTTAGTCAACAAGTGTGCAGAGCTGCCGTTCCTGAACCTTAACGAAATCGAGTCGAAGACGAAGATTGAGTTTAGTTGAAGGAACCAAGAAAGCAACTTAATGAAAACGAGCGTAAAATATAAAACAATAAGTGAGGAAAATAAAATGGCAAGAAGAAAAATTGTAGCCGGTAACTGGAAAATGAACATGACTCCCAGTGAAGCTGTTAAATTAGCAGAAGAATTAAAACCCTTAGTAGCAAGTGAAGAAGTTGATGTAGTGTACTGTGTACCTGCTATCGATATTATTCCTGTAGTTGAAGCTGTAAAAGGTACCAATGTTGCAGTAGGTGCTGAAAATATGTACTTTGAAGAAAAAGGTGCTTACACAGGAGAAATTTCTGCAGCTATGTTAGTAGATGCAGGAGTTAAATATGTAATTATCGGACATTCTGAAAGACGTGATTACTTCAAAGAAGATGATGCATTATTAAATAAAAAAGTGAAAAAAGCTTTTGAAGCAGGACTTACTCCTATTCTTTGCTGTGGGGAATCCTTAGAGCTGAGAGAAATGGGTGTTACTATGGACTGGATCAGATTCCAGATTAAATCTGACTTAGTAGGAATTACTGCTGACCAGGTAAAAACTATGGTAATCGCTTATGAGCCTATTTGGGCAATTGGAACAGGAAAAACAGCAACTACAGAGCAGGCTCAGGAAGTATGTAAGGGAATTCGTGAATGTATCGCTGAAATGTATGATGCAGCTACAGCAGAAGCAGTTCGTATTCAGTACGGCGGATCTGTAAATGCAGGTACAGCAGCTGATTTATTCTCTCAGCCTGATATTGATGGTGGCTTAGTAGGTGGAGCATCCTTAAAAGCAGAGTTTGGACAGATCGTAAATTACAAATAATCTGATACCATTATATTATATGGTTCCTTAAAGAACTGGAAGCCATCCAATCATCAGATGATTGGATGGCTTTTATACTGAATTATAAAGATTATATGATGAACAGAAAAAATGAATTAACAATTTATCATTTAACAGGTATTGGTCTTATGAGTGCCGTTATCTGTATTTTAGGTCCTATCACTATTCCAATAGGAATGGTACCCATAGGATTTACAGGAATAGGAATTTATATATCCTTATTTTTACTGGGAAAAAAGAAAACAGTGTCATCCGTTTTTATATATTTGTTAACCGGTATGGTAGGTCTCCCTGTATTTTCAGGCTTTACGACAGGACCGGGAAAATTGTTTGGTCCCACGGGAGGATATCTTTGGGGATATTTACTGAGTGCTTATGTTTGTGGCCTTTTACTGGAAAGAGAAAAGAAGAAAAATTTATCTGCCAAGAGAAAATATTTTGCGTATTTTATGATTCTTTTTTGGGGAAATCTGATTCTGTATTTAACCGGAAGTATCTGGTTGTCCCAGGTAAGTCAGCTTACTATGGGAAACGCTGTTAAAATAGGAGTTCTTCCCTTTATACTTCCCGATCTTTTAAAAAATATCATAGCGATCTCTCTTGGTACAGAGCTGAAAAAAAGATTACGGAATGTAGAAATGTAGTAAAAAAAGAGTACAGGGAAATGGAAATCATACAATTGTTACAAAAGTATGAAAAAGGGGTAAATTCTTTTGACTAGGGAAATTAATTAGAGTAAAATATTAAGCGGAGTATAAGTGAAAGCGAATTGTCGGCAATTACTTGACATAAATAACGATTAAATGACTGGAAGTGGAGGAAGCTATGGGTGGATTTTTTGCAGTAGCATCAAAGGAAGACTGTGTGTTTGATTTGTTTTTTGGTACCGATTACCATTCACATTTAGGCACACGAAGGGGTGGTATGACTGTCTTTGGAAAGAAGGGATTTAACCGTGCCATCCACAATATTGAAAATTCTCCTTTCAGGACTAAGTTTGAAAAAGATGTGCTTACTATGGAAGGATATTTTGGACTGGGATGTATTTCAGATTATGAGCCTCAGCCCCTAATCGTAAGAAGTCATCACGGAACCTATGCGATTTCTACTATTGGTAAGATTAATAATATAGAAAAAATTGTGGCAAGCCTGTTGGAAAAAGGCCATATTCATTTCCTGGAAATGAGTGGTGGAGATATTAATGCCACAGAATTAGTGGCTTCTTTGATAAATCAAAAAAGCAATCTGGTAGAGGGAATCAGATATGCCCAGGAATTAATAGAAGGTTCCATGACCATTCTATTAATGACGGAAAAAGGAATCTATGCTGCCAGAGACAGATTAGGAAGAACTCCCCTGGTAATAGGGAAAAAGGAAGGTGCCTTTTGTGCCTCTTTTGAATGCTTTGCCTATTTGAATTTGGGATATACAGATTATAGAGAATTAGGTCCGGGAGAAGTAGTAGTAATGAACCAGGAAGAGGTAATTACTTTGGCCAAGCCGGGAACAGATATGAAAATCTGTACCTTTTTATGGGCTTATTACGGCTATCCTTCTTCTTCCTATGAAGGAGTATCTGTAGAGCAGATGCGTTATAATTGTGGAAGAGCCTTAGCAAAGCATGATGAGGGAGTGGAAGCCGATACGGTAGCAGGAGTCCCGGACTCCGGAACACCCCATGCCGTAGGGTATTCTAATGAATCAGGAATTCCTTTTTCAAGACCTTTTATTAAGTATACACCAACCTGGCCAAGATCCTTTATGCCTACCATTCAGAGTAAGCGTAATATGATCGCCAAGATGAAGATGATTCCTGTGCATCAGCTGATTCAGAATAGAAAGCTTCTGTTGATTGATGACTCTATTGTAAGAGGAACACAGCTGGGGGAAACAACGGAATTTTTATATCAGAGTGGTGCTAAGGAAGTGCATATCAGACCCGGCTGTCCTCCGATTATGTACGGTTGTAAATATTTGAACTTTTCCAGATCTACCTCGGAAATGGATTTAATCTCCAGAAAGATGATTCATAAAATAGAAGGCTGTGAGGTGCCGTCTCCTGAAATTATGAAGGAATATGTTGATCCTTCTTCAGAACGATATGAAAAAATGAATGAAGAAATCAGAAAAAAATTGAATTTTACTTCTTTAAAGTATCTCCATCTGGAGGATTTGATTTCTTCGGTAGGACTGAAGCCCTGTAATCTTTGTACCTATTGTTGGGATGGAAAAGAATAAGAATTAAAGGAAAGTAATGAAAGAAAAGAATTGTATTTTAATCGGAGCCGGTGATTTAACAGTATCTGAGATTCCTGTAGGAGAAGAGGATCTTTGTATTGCTGTAGACGGCGGTTTTGAGTATTGTAAGATGTTAGGCATAGAGCCTGATTATATTATCGGAGATTTTGATTCCGTAGGTGATGAACAGGCAGAAGTAATGAAGGAGCTTTCAAAAACAGAAGGTGATAAAATTATTGTACTTCCTGTCAATAAGGATGATACCGATATGCTGGCAGCCATTAAACTGGGGCTAAGCAAGGGATGTCAAAGCTTCAGAATTTATGGTGGTATGGGAGGAAGACTGGAACATACCATGGCCAATATCCAATGTTTGTTGTATTTGAAGGAGCGTAATGCGGTAGGCTACCTGATGGATGGAACAGGTATGATTCTGGTAGCAAAGGAAGAGACCATCAGCTTCAGGGAAAATTTGGAGGGCTACTTATCTATTTTTAGTATGGGCAGCAGTTGCAGACTTTCCCTGGATAATTTAAAATATACATTAAAAGAAAAGGAACTTTTCAATAGTTATCCTTTAGGAATCAGTAATGAATTTCTGGAGGGGAAAAAGGCAACGGTACAGGTACATGAAGGTACTGCCCTTTTAATTTTAAATTTGGTATAGAATAGTATAAGTAAAAAGGTGTCAAAGGAAATAACAGGTTCTCTATCAGTAATGTTTCTACTGATTACCGATCGTCAGAGGTGAGCTGTTACCAAGGATACATGATATAAATTTTAAATAGAGAAAAGGAGATAATTATGAGTAAAAAACCAACTGTATTAATGATTTTAGATGGATACGGACTTAATGCGAAAAGTGAAGGCAATGCCATTGCCCAGGCAAAAACACCTGTGATGGATAAGCTTATGGCAGAATGCCCTTTTGTAAGAGGAAATGCCAGTGGTATGGCAGTAGGTCTTCCGGACGGACAGATGGGTAACTCTGAAGTAGGACATCTGAATATGGGCGCAGGACGTATTGTATATCAGGAGCTTACAAGAATTACCAAGGAAATACAGGACGGAACATTTTTTGAAAATCCAGCATTATTAGATGCTGTAAATAATTGTAAAGAAAATGATTCGGCCTTGCATTTATTCGGTTTATTATCTGATGGTGGAGTTCACAGCCACAATACCCACTTATATGGTCTGTTAGAGATGGCAAAAAGAAGCGGACTTTCTAAAGTTTATGTTCATTGCTTCCTGGATGGAAGAGATACTCCTCCTACCAGCGGAAAAGGATATGCGGAAGAATTAGAAGCTAAAATGGCAGAAATCGGTGTAGGTGAAATTGCATCTGTTATGGGGCGTTATTATGCCATGGACAGAGATAATAACTACGACAGAGTAAAGGTTGCTTATGATACCTTAACGAAGGCAGAGGGACCAAGAGGTACTTCCGGTCCTGCAGCAATTCAGGCTTCTTATGATGCTGAAAAAACAGATGAGTTTGTAATTCCTACAGTAATTGAAAAGGATGGCGCACCGGTAGCTACTATTCAGGATAAGGATTCTGTAGTATTCTTTAATTTCCGTCCTGACAGAGCAAGAGAAATTACAAGAGCTTTCTGTGATAATGATTTCAAAGGCTTTGAAAGAGAAAGACTGGATCTTAAATTTGTATGCTTCTCTGATTACGATCCTACCATTCCTAATAAGGAAATTGCCTTCCATAAGATTGCAGTTACCAATACCTTTGGAGAATGGTTAGCTGCCAACGACATGACACAGGCCAGAATTGCAGAAACTGAAAAATATGCTCATGTTACCTTCTTCTTTAATGGTGGTGTAGAGGAACCTAATAAGGGTGAGGACAGAATTTTAGTTAATTCTCCTAAGGTAGCTACCTATGATTTAAAACCTGAAATGAGTGCTTACGAAGTATGCGACAGACTGGTAGAGGCGATTACAGCTGATAAGTATGACGTAATTATTATCAACTTTGCTAACCCTGATATGGTAGGACATACAGGAGTAGAGCCTGCAGCAATTCAGGCAATTGAAGCAGTGGATGAATGTATCGGAAAGGCAGTAGATGCTTTAAAATCTGTAGACGGAACCATGTTTATCTGTGCAGACCACGGAAATGCAGAGCAGATGGTTGATTATGATACAGAAGCTCCTTTTACAGCACATACCACAAATGATGTACCTTTCATTCTTGTAAATTATGATTCTTCCTATACCTTAAGAGAAGGTGGTTGTCTGGCGGATATTATTCCTACCCTGATTCAGATTATGGGAAAAGAACAGCCGGTTGAAATGACAGGAAAATCACTGTTAATCAAAAAATAAGAGAAGGATTACCTGTAATTCCTTTCTTGGAAACAGAATATAACGGATATAAAAAGAGAACTTCACGGAAAGTTAGGAGGTTCTCTTTTTTTATATGGTAACAGGAAGCCAAAGGCTGAACTGTTAGTTACTTTTCACGCCCACGCCAATCACTGGCTGATTGGCATGGAGAATGAGAATAAAAGTGGCCCAGAATATGCCCCACCGCTGAAAGCGGTCTTTCAATGGGCAGATTCAGTTACGTTCACTGGCTTGCCTGTGAACAGTAACAACTGTTATGATTTCTGCATAAAAGCTAAAGTGGGGATTGACAAAAGAGAAAAATAAATGTATATTAAGTGTACTAATAGTAGTAATACAGTTGAAGTACAAACTACAGAAAGGAGAACACATGATAATCCTGGACTTAAAGGATGCCAGACCTTTGTATGAGCAGGTTGTGGATCGGTTTAAACATCTTATTCTTTGTGGAGTATTGCAGGAGGATGAAAAGCTGCCGTCAGTGCGAAATTTAGCCATGGAGCTGTCTATCAATCCCAATACTATCCAAAAGGCATTTACAGAACTGGAAAGAGAAGGCTTTATTTACAGTGTTAAGGGACGAGGAAATTTTGTTGCCTCTAATGGAATTCTGATAGAACATAAAAAGAAGGAATTAGAACAGCAGATAGAAGAGCTGGTTAAGGAAGCAGAAGGAATTGGGATGAGTATTGAAGATATTATAGAGTTTTTAACTAAGCTGAAATGAAAAGACAAAAGGAGTAAAGGATGATTATATTAGAAAATGTTACAAAAAGCTTTGAGGAAATTAAAGCAGTAGATCAGGTTAGTCTTTCCATGGAAGAGGGAAGTGTCTTCGGACTAATAGGTACCAACGGGGCAGGAAAGACAACTCTGTTAAGTATGCTGGCAGGAATTATAAAACCGGAATCCGGAAAGATTACCATTGATGGAAAAGAAGTAGATATAAGGCAGGGAGGAGATAGCAATCTTTACTTTATTCCCGATGAGCCTTATTTTTTCCGTAACGGCAATGCCATGGATATGGAAAAATATTTATCTTCTGTATACAGAGAGTTTTCAGCAGAGGAGTTTTATGATTATTTGGAAAAGTTTGGTTTGGATAAAAAGAGAAAAATCGCTACTTTTTCTAAAGGAATGCAAAAGCAGCTGGCTATTCTTTGTGGTCTCTGTTCTTATACAAAATATTTGGTTTGTGATGAAACTTTTGACGGGCTGGATCCTGTAATGCGTCAGGGAATAAAAGCGATCTTTGCAGCTCATATGGAGCAAAGAGGATTAACACCAATTATAGCTTCCCACAATTTGAGGGAGCTGGAGGATATCTGTGATCATGTGGGATTACTGCATAAAGGCGGTGTAATTTTATCCAAGGATTTACTTGATATGAAATGCAATATTCAAAAAGTTCAATGTGTTTTTAAGGATCAGCAGGAAGAGGAAAAGGCTATGAAAGCACTGGAGCTTTTACAGAGTGAGAAGAGAGGCTTGCTGTCTACTTTGACAGTTAGAGGAAGCAGAGAAGAAATCCAGGAGAAATTTAAAGAATGGAATACTATATTTTTTGAAATCTTACCTTTAAGCTTGGAAGAAATTTTTATCAGTGAAACGGAGGTTATAGGATATGACATTAAAAAGCTTATACTTAACTGATATATTAGAAAATTTGAAAAGAAGAGCCTGGATTTTCTGGGGAAGCTTTTTACTGTTTTTCTGTACTTATCCCGGCTTTTTATTATTAAACTTAAACAGAATTAAAAATAGCAGTTATAGTGAAGAAACTGTGAAATGGGAGCAGCTTCGTAATGTGACACAAGCCATGTTTGAGGTGAATCCTGTGATTGTCTGCCTGATCATTTTGGTTGGTATTTTATTTGGAATTCAGGGTTTTTCCTATCTTCATGATAAAAAGCAGGTAAATTTTTATCATAGTCAGCCGGTAAAAAGAGACAGAAGATTTTGGCTCATAGAAAGTAACGGAATAGGTATTTTTCTTTTTACTTATCTGGTAAATCTGATATTGGGAATGATTGTGGCAACAGGCTATGGGTGCTTTGAAACGGGGCTGTTTGTAATGGCTGCAAAAGCTTTTTTCTTATATTTTGTAATCTTTCTAGCTATCTGTCATATATCCATGCTGGCAGTAATGTTGACAGGGAATACCTTGGTGTCCCTATTGATGGCAGGAGTATTGTTATTCTATGAGCTTGCCTTTCGGGGAATCTGGCTTTTATATCAGGATACCTTTTTACTTACTTACCGGACTACGGGAAGAGAGCTATTGGAAAGTATTACCTCCCCCATCATGAAAGTATGGGGATATTTTCTCTACGCTAACAGCAGATTTCCTTGGGAACAGGAGCTGTTTACTTATACAGGTACAGTGGCAGCAGTGACAGTACAGGCTGTTGTGTTTGGAGGTATTGCCTGGCTATTGTATAAAAAGAGAGCTTCGGAGGCATATGGAAAAAGTATCAGCTTTATCAGGATGAAAGAACCTTTACGTGTGATGTTGCTGCTATTATCAGGACTTGGCGGAGCTTTATTATTCTACGCAGTAGCAGGAGAAAGCATAGTCTTTGGAATACTGGGAGCTGTTTTTACCGTCTTTTTAGGCCATGTGGTAATTCAGCTGATTTATGAGGTAGATTTAAGGGCAGTAAAAAAGAAGGGTATTACTGTTATGCTTTCCCTGGCAGCAACTCTGATCATCTGTACTATTTTTTATTGGGATCCCTTTGGGATGGATGGCAGACTTCCGGCAATGTCTACCGTTGACAGTGTGGGAATCAATCTGCCCGGTGTAGTAACGGGGCAAAACCAGTGGGTAATGGAAGATGGACAGGAAATATGGGCAGAGCATTATGCAGATAATATGATGCATCTGACACAGGTAGAACAGGTATATGAGATACTGCAAAAGGCAGAAGAGGTAAAAGGCTTCCGCAAACAGAAGAATGAAAATCCACAGAAAACTTATACTCTTATTGATGTAGCCTTTTATAAGAAAAATGGAAAGAAAGTTATCAGAAATCTTTATTTTCAGGAGGAAGAGATAGGAAAAGTATTAAGTCCCATTTATCTAATGGAGGAGTATCGGGCAGTAACAGACCAGACGGCAATTGAGGGATTTTTAGAGAAGTATCAGATCAAAGGAGCGGAATATTTTAATGGATTAAACTCTTTTGTATTGGAAAAAGAGAAAGTAAAAGCTCTTTATGAAGCCTATAGAAAAGATGTGGAGGAATCACACTATGAAGAAATCTATTATCAGATTCCTGTAGGAAAACTCAGTTTTAAAGGAATAGGTCTTAGAAATCCTGACTATACTAACAGCTGGGAGGTATTAATATTTCCCGGATTTGAAAGAACCATTGCTTTGTTACAGAAGCTTTCTGTTTCATGGAGGGCTGAATTTGACAGTGAGTTTGTAGATGAGATAGAAGTTCTTACCATTTCGTATACTGATTATGAGGTCTGGGGACGCACAAGCTATAGAGATAAAGATGAGTTTACGAAAAGAGTACATTATAAAAATAGAGATGAAATTAAACAGCTGCTTACAAATGCTCTCCCCAGGGACAATGTTTATTGGACTCAGGGAAGTACTCCCTATAATTCCGGAACTGATTTAGAAATTTCAGTTACAAGAAAGCAATTAGAGGATGAAGAATACTTTGGTGAGTATTACCAGGGCGACAGAAGTATTATTACGGAAATTATTTATAGAGAGGATGAGCTGCCCAAAACCTTTGAAGAAGATTTGGAAGCACTTTCCTGGGGAGAAGAAAAAACAAAGTAATTATTACGGCTTGCAGTATAAAACGCTTAAAAGAACACAATAACTTATCCACAGAGATGAATAATACTACAAAAAAATGTAAAAAAATACGGAAATCTATTGCAAAAAGAGAACTCTTATGTTAGAATTTATGAGCATGACTAAGGAGGTCTATAGAGATGGAAATTTTAAGAATCGTTGTAACTATCGTATTTATTATAATATGTATTGCATTAACCGGGTTGGTATTAATGCAGGAAGGTAAATCAGCAGGATTGGGAGCAATCAGTGGTATGGCTGAGACTTATTGGGGTAAGAATAAGGGACGTTCTATGGAAGGTGCTTTAGTTAAGATTACCAAGTTCTTAGCAATTGCTTTTATTGTATTAGCAGCAGTTTTAAATATCACCAGATTTTAAGAACTGATAAAGGTTTGGGCATTCCTGTAGCTACGGGAATGCCCTTTTTATATTTTAAAAAGCTGGGGAGCAGTTGAACTGATCATAGTATCAGAAATGAGGTGTAGAATGAAGGATTGGAAAGAAAGAAAACAGATCATTCTGGATTTAATGAAAAATGAATTTTATGTACCAATGAAGGAAAAAGAATTGGCGATTATGCTTCAGGTAGCGCCGGAAAGCAGAGCTGAATTAAAGAAAGCCTTAGAGGAACTATTGGAAGAATGTAAAATTCAAATCAGTAAAAGAGGAAAGTACTCTCTTTTTGATCCTAAAACAGCCGGTCTTAATACTGAGAAAATATTCGGTACCTTTATCAGTAACAGCCGTGGCTTTGGTTTTGTAGAGGTGGATGGCAGGCAGGAGGATCTTTTTATACCGGAGGATAAGGTAAACGGTGCCTATCATTTGGATTTAGTAGAGGTAGTTCTACTAAAGAAAAATAATGGAAAAAGGCAGGAGGCTGAGGTTGTAAAGATTTTGGAGCGAGGTACGAATACCATTGTAGGTACCTTCCAAAAAAGTCGGAATTTTGGTTTTGTAATTCCGGATAACCAAAAGCTGGCACATGATATTTTTGTTCCCATAGAGCGTTCTAAAGGGGCAGTAGACGGGCATAAGGTTGTAGTAGAGCTTATCAGCTACGGCAGTGATACCAAAAAGCCTGAAGGAACGGTAGTGGAGATTCTGGGTCATATCAATGATCCGGGAGTTGATATTCTATCCATTGTAAAAGGCTTTGACCTTCCCATGGAATATCCCGTAAAGGTAATGAATCAGGCAGAAAGGACTGCTGATACTGTTTCAGAAGCTGACATGGTAGGAAGAAGTGACCTTAGGGATCTGGTTATGGTAACCATAGACGGTGAAGATGCCAAGGATTTAGATGATGCCATCAGCCTTAGAAAAGATGGAGAAAATTATCATTTAGGTGTTCATATTGCAGACGTGGCTAACTATGTCCAGGAGGGTTCTGCCATGGACAGAGAGGCTCTTAACAGAGGTACCAGTGTTTATCTGGTGGACCGGGTAATCCCCATGCTTCCCCATAAGCTGTCCAATGGCATTTGTTCTTTGAATGCAGGAGTGGATCGCCTTGCTCTCAGCTGTTTAATGGAGATTAATCCTAAAGGCGAAGTAGTTGATTACAGCATTGAAGAAACAGTTATCTGCGTCAATGAGAGAATGAGCTATACTTCCGTAAAAAAGATTTTAGAGGAAAAGGATCCGGAGGAAACCTTAAAATATCAGTCTCTCGTTCCTATGTTTTCAGAGATGGAGGAGCTGGCAGAAATTCTTCGTAAAAAAAGAAGAAAAAGAGGATCCATTGATTTTGATTTTCCGGAAACAAAAATTATACTGGATGCGCAGGGAAAACCTATAGAGATTAAACCTTATGACAGAAATGTGGCCACTAAGATTATTGAAGATTTTATGTTGATTGCCAATGAAACGGTTGCTCAGCACTTTTACTGGCTGGAGCTTCCCTTTGTATATCGTACCCATGAGTTTCCGGATCCGGAAAAGATTCAGAAGCTGGCTTCCTTTATTTATAATTTTGGCTACCATCTTAAGGTAAACAAGGAGGAGGTACATCCAAAGGAAATTCAAAAGCTTCTGGGAAAAGTAGAAGGAACGGCAGAGGAGGCTATGATTTCCCGCCTTGCCCTAAGGAGTATGAAGCAGGCAAAATATACCATAGATTGTTCCGGGCATTTTGGTTTGGCCTGTGATTATTATTGTCATTTTACCTCTCCTATCAGAAGATATCCTGATTTACAGATTCACAGAATTATTAAGGACTGGATCCGAGGGAGAATATCCTCCAAAAAAATACAGCATTATGAAGAAATATTACCCCAGGTAGCATCTCAGTCCTCCC
The DNA here is from genome assembly GCA_017558205.1 of Lachnospiraceae bacterium. Taxonomy (GTDB): domain Bacteria; phylum Bacillota; class Clostridia; order Lachnospirales; family Lachnospiraceae; genus SFDP01. The sequence goes on from JAFYWD010000128.1 coordinate 11,839, forward strand.
GTTATGAAAGAAGGGCAGAGGAAGCAGAGAGGGAAACCAATAAGCTGAAAAAGGTAGAATATATGGAGCAGCATCTGGGGGAAATCTTTACGGGTGTTATCAGTTCCATCACCCAGTGGGGAATGTATGTAGAGCTGCCCAATACAGTAGAGGGTATGATTCATGTATCCAAGATTCCCGGTGATTATTTCTTATACGATGAACAGGCCTATGAAATGGTAGGAAGAGATTTTGGAATAAAATATAAATTAGGCCAGAGGGTTCAGGTTCAGGTAGAAAGTACCGATAGATTTTTAAGAAGCATAGATTTTATCTTGGTTGAGGGAGAGTCAGAAAATGAGTAAGGAAACCATGAAGCTGGTAGCTAATAATAAAAAGGCTTACCATGATTATTTTGTAGAGGAAAAGACGGAGGCAGGCTTAGTACTTCACGGTACGGAGGTAAAGAGTCTTCGTATGGGAAAATGCAGTATTAAAGAGTCCTTTATCCGTATTGAAAATGGAGAAGTATTTGTTTATGGAATGCATATTTCTCCCTATGAAAAGGGGAATATTTTTAATAAGGATCCTTTAAGGGTGAAAAAGCTGTTGCTCCATAAATCAGAGATTAACAAAATGACAGGAAAAATTAAGGAAAAAGGCTTTACCATTGTGCCTTTGCAGGTATATTTTAAAGAAGGCAGGGCTAAAATGGAAATAGGGCTTTGTCGTGGTAAAAAGCTGTATGATAAACGTCAGGATATTGCCAGGAAGGATCAAAAAAGAGAAGCGGAAAAAGAGTTTAAAATCCGTAATTTTGGCTAAAAGCTGTAACAGAAAGGCAAAGACGGAACTGTTACAAAGTTCTTGAAAATCCATTCTTCATTCTTGACTTGGAGGTCGAGAATGGTTAGAATAAGGAGACAAGATTTATATTCTAAGGGCCAGTCAAGGTTTCGACGGGGTTTTTGAAACTGGAGAAGCAAGCCGTTGCCAAACGTTAATGGCAAAATTA
>JAFYWD010000129.1 GCA_017558205.1 Lachnospiraceae bacterium
AAAGCAACTGATGCAGCAGTAGAAGCTATTGCAAAAATGAGTTCCAAGATTAACGGAAAAGAGCAGATTGCAAGAGTTGCTGCGATCTCTGCCGGTGATGATACCGTAGGACAGTTAGTGGCAGATGCTATGGAAAAGGTTTCTAATGATGGTGTTATCACTATTGAAGAAAGTAAAACCATGTTAACAGAGCTGGATCTGGTAGAAGGTATGCAGTTTGACAGAGGCTATATCTCTGCTTATATGGCAACGGATATGGATAAGATGGAAGCTGTATTAGATGATCCTTTCATTTTAATTACTGACAAAAAGATTTCCAATATCCAGGAAATTCTCCCTATTTTAGAGCAGATTGTTCAAAGTGGAGCAAAGCTTCTTATTGTAGCAGAGGATGTAGAAGGAGAAGCTTTAACAACCTTAATCGTAAATAAGCTTCGCGGAACCTTTAATGTAGTGGCTGTAAAAGCACCCGGTTATGGTGACAGAAGAAAGGCTATGCTGGAAGATATTGCAATTTTAACAGGCGGTCAGGTTATTTCTGAGGAATTAGGTCTCGATTTAAGAGACGCTACCTTAGACCAGCTAGGACGTGCAAAATCTGTTAAAATCCAGAAAGAAAATACCGTTATTGTTGAAGGTGCCGGTGATGTGGATGCTATCCATGCCCGTGTTGCCCAGATTAAAAAACAGATTGATGAAACAACTTCTGATTTTGACAGAGAAAAATTACAGGAAAGACTGGCAAAATTAGCAGGTGGTGTAGCTGTTATCCGTGTAGGTGCTGCTACAGAAACTGAAATGAAGGAAGCAAAGTTACGTCTTGAGGATGCTCTTGCCGCAACAAAGGCTGCCGTAGAGGAAGGTATTATTTCCGGTGGTGGTTCTGCTTATATTCATGCATCGAAGGAAGTTGCTAAACTGGCTGATTCCTTAGAGGGAGATGAAAGAACAGGAGCACAGATTGTATTAAAGGCCTTAGAAGCTCCTTTATACCATATTTCTGCCAATGCAGGATTGGAAGGAAGCGTAATCATCAACAAAGTAAGAGAGTCTGAAGTTGGAACCGGCTTCGATGCTTTAAAGGAAGAATATGTAGACATGGTAGCTGCAGGTATCTTAGACCCTGCCAAGGTTACAAGAAGTGCATTACAGAATGCAACAAGTGTAGCTGCTACTTTATTAACAACAGAATCTGTTGTTGCCAATATTAAGGAAGATGTTCCCCCTATGCCTGCAGGCGGCGGAATGGGAATGATGTAATTAAATAGCCATGTATCAGTAACCTTCTTACGTAATATTACGTAGGGAGGTTACTTTTATTAAGATTGATTTATTGACTTGCAAACCATATAATTATATAATCAATGCTATAGCATTTTATTACACAGTAATAGAAGAGGCTTCAGCCGGTGGAATAAGGCTGTTTGATGTGAAATACCGGCAGAATTTTTAGTGAAGTACACTATTTCACTGAAAGCAGAATGGAGAACAATATGAAAAAATTAGAAGAATATGTAAGAAGTATTCCGGATTTTCCGGAAGAAGGTATTATTTTCAGAGATATAACAAGTGTATTACAGGACGGAGAGGGGCTTGCTTTGGCCATCGACACTATGCAAAATCTGGTAGCTGACCTGGAAATTGATGTGGTGGCAGGAGCAGAGTCAAGAGGATTTATCTTTGGAACTCCTATTGCATATAATTTAAAGAAGCCCTTTGTTTTAATAAGGAAAAAAGGGAAGCTTCCCTGTGAGACCATTTCCAGAGAATATGATCTGGAATATGGTACAGCTACCATTGAAATTCATAAGGATGCCGTAAAGCCGGGACAAAAGGTACTGTTGGTAGATGATTTAATTGCTACAGGCGGAACTACTGAGGCTATGATCAAATTAGTAGAGGATCTTGGCGGTGAAGTGGTAGGTGTTCTTGTACTGGTAGAATTGGCAGGCTTAGAAGGAAGAAAGAAAATTGAAGGATACCGTCTTGATGCGGCAATTACATACGAAGGAAAATAAGAGTCTGATAGAAGTATAGGTGGTGATTTGTATGACTGATTACAAGGAAGATATTGGTAGTCGTAAGAATTCATTACTCGACAGAGAACATATAGAAATGATGAAAGAGTTCTGTACACCGGAGGAGCTGTATCAGGACTTAGTTTGCCGTGTAAAAAAATACCATCCCTCCGGGGATATGTCATTGATTGAAAAGGCTTACCGCCTGGCGGAAAAAGCCCATGTCAATCAATTTAGAAAATCGGGCGAGCCCTATATTATCCATCCATTATGTGTGGCTATTATTTTGGCTGACCTGGAGCTGGATAAAGAAACTATTGTAGCAGGTCTGTTACATGATGTAATAGAAGATACAATTTTGACAGATGAGGAGATTAAAGAACAGTTTGGCGAGGATGTTGCGCTTCTGGTTGACGGAGTTACTAAGCTGGAATACTTAAAGCTAACAGAAACCATAGGTGAAAAGAGTGCTGACAAGCTGGAAATCCAGGCAGAGAATTTACGAAAGATGTTTTTGGCAATGGCTAAGGATATCAGAGTAATTTTAATTAAGCTGGCAGACCGTCTTCATAATATGAGGACATTAAAGCATATGCCTCCTGAGAAGCAGCAAAGAATCGCAAGGGAAACCCTGGATATCTATAGCCCTATTGCCCAAAGACTGGGTATTTCCAAAATAAAAGTAGAGTTGGATGATTTATCCTTAAAATATCTGGAACCTGAAGTATATTATGAACTGGTAGAAAAGATAGCAGTTCGTAAGAATATCAGAGAGGCTTATATTCAGAGTATTGTGGATGAAGTTAGTGTACATATTAAATCAGCAGGAATTGAAGCTAAGATTGACGGAAGAGTAAAGCATTTTTTTAGTATTTATAAAAAAATGAAGAATCAGAATAAGTCTATTGATCAGATTTATGATCTTTTTGCTGTAAGAATTATTGTTGATAATATCAGGGATTGCTATGCCTGTTTAGGTGTTATTCATGAAATGTATCGTCCCATTCCGGGAAGATTTAAGGATTATATTGCTATGCCTAAACAGAATATGTATCAGTCCCTTCATACTACCTTAATTGGTACCAGTGGTCAGTTATTTGAGATTCAGATTCGTACCTTTGAAATGCATAAGGCTGCGGAATACGGTATTGCTGCCCATTGGAAATATAAGGAAGCATCTGACGGTAAAAAGGTGGAGATGCAGGAGGAACAGAAGCTGACCTGGTTAAGACAGATCCTGGAATGGCAGAGGGATATGTCGGATAATCGGGAATTTATGAATCTTCTGAAAAGTGATCTTGACCTGTTTTCTGATAATGTTTATTGCTTTACTCCCACGGGAGATGTGAAAAATCTGCCGGCAGGAAGTACACCGGTTGATTTTGCCTATAGTATTCATTCAGCCGTGGGCAATAAGATGATAGGTGCCAGAGTAAATGGGAAGCTGGTAAATATCGACTACCGGATTAATAATGGGGATAGAATAGAGATTATTACGTCTCAGAATTCCAAAGGCCCCAGCAGGGACTGGTTGAATATTGTAAAAAGTACCCAGGCAAAAAATAAGATTAATCAGTGGTTTAAATCTGAGCTGAAAGAAGAAAATATCTTAAAGGGGAAGGAACTGCTCCTTTCCTATTGTAAGACAAAAGCAATTAATAC
>JAFYWD010000130.1 GCA_017558205.1 Lachnospiraceae bacterium
GATGTAACATTATTTTTCTCCTTTCGCCAAAGCATTCAGCTCCGCTCTACAATTTTCTATTAACTCTTTATAATGGGAAGGATGATGTGATTCCTGAATCCCTTCACAGCTTTTTTTCATTAGCTCATGAAGCTCCTTTACACAGGTATCAAGATCATCATTAACAATAACATAATCGTAATCTTCTATTCCCACAGCCTCCTCTGCTGCCCTGGAAAGTCTTTTTAAAATTACCTCTTCACTTTCCGTGCCACGTCCGATTAACCGGCTTTTCAGTTCTCCCACAGAAGGAGTCATCACAAACAGCAATACTGCTTCCGGGAATTTTTCCTTGACCTTCATGGCTCCCTGAATTTCAATTTCCAGAATAACATTTTTTCCCTGCTCCAGCATGGAAAGCACATAATCCTTAGGAGTTCCGTAATAATTACCGCAGTAGCCTGCATATTCAATGAAACCATCCTTGGCAATCTTTTCTTCAAACTCCTCTTTCTCAGCAAAGAAATATTCTCTTCCATGCTCCTCTCCCGGTCTGGGATCTCTTGTTGTCATCGATATGGACAAGGCATAATCTTCATATTCACCGGTAAGCTTTTTTACCAAGGTTCCCTTTCCAGCACCGGAAAAGCCTGAAATTACAATCAGTAACCCTTTATGCTTCATCTTCTTCTATCCTTTCTGACTGAACCCGATTACCGATGGTATCCGGCAGTAAGGCTGATAATACTACCTGATTATCCTCCATTACCAACACAGCCTTTGTCTTTCGTCCCTGGGTTGCATCAATTGCTGTTCCCTTTTCCCGTGCATTTTGGACCAAACGCTTAATAGGAGCTGAATCAGGGCTAACTACAGCTATGATTTTATCCGTATTTACTAAATTACCAAATCCAATATGAATAAACTGTTTCATATGCCATTCCTTTTTATTCAATATTCTGAATCTGTTCTCTCACTTTTTCTATTTCTGTTTTTAATTCAATGGCACGGTTGGAAATCTCCAAATCTCCTGCCTTGGAAAGAATGGTATTGGCTTCCCTGTTCATCTCCTGGGCAATGAAGTCTAATTTTCTTCCCATACTTCCGCCTGCAAGCAAGGTCTCCTTGGTGGTCTCCACATGACTTCTTAAACGTACAATTTCTTCATCAACACATACCTTATCCGCAAATATGGTAACCTCCATCAGCAAACGATTTTCATCTACCTTGGTGTCTGCCAGCAGATCTCTTACTTTATCCTCCAGCTTTTGCTTATATTCTGCAATAATCTGAGGAGAACGCTGATGAATAAATTCCACATGGGTAAGCATCAAATCCAGCTTTTGCACTAAATCTGCCCGTAAATTCTCCCCTTCTTTAATTCTCGTATCTACAAAGCCTTCGCAAGCCCCTCTCAAGGCCTTCTCCAGGGTCTTCCAAATTCCCTCTTCATCAATGGCCTGTTCCTCCATGGTAAGAACCTCAGGATATCTTGATAATGTGGATACTCTGATATCATCATCCAGTCCAAAGCGTTCAGCCATCTGTCTTAAATATCTCAGATATTCACCTGCAATATCTTCATTATACTTGATACTTACATTATTTTCTGTCAGATCTTCGTAGGAAATAAAAATATCCACCTTACCTCTTTGAATATAATCCTTCAACAGGCCGCGGATAGCTGCCTCAAAGAAATTCAGTTTCTTTGGCATCTTAATATTCACATCCAAATATCTGTGGTTAACTGATTTCATTTCTACCGTAAATTTACGATTGTTTTCACTGACCTCGCATCTGCCGAAGCCTGTCATACTTTTTATCATAAATACATTCACCTCTGGTTGTGTTAGCTTACCACAACGCATACTTTCCTAACGATATCATATTTATCAATCTAAGTGTACTTATTATAATTCATGGTGTCTTTAACGTCAAGGTATTTGCATACGTTCCCTGTGATGCATTTGACCAATCCGGATTCTCTTGTTATACTTGCTAAGAAAATAAGAAAACACCAACTTTCTTAAAGTATAGAAGGAGAATCTCTATGGCCTTTGACGGAATTACAGTTTCCTGCTTAAAAAATGAATTACAAAACAAGCTGTTACAGGGAAGAATCTACAAAATAGCCCAGCCGGAAGCAGATGAATTATATCTTACCATTAAAACTGCCGGTGCACAGTACCGACTGGTGCTTTCTGCCAGCGCCTCCCTGCCCCTTGTTTATCTCACTGAGAAAAATAAACCCAGTCCTTTGACGGCTCCCGGCTTTTGTATGCTTCTTCGAAAACATTTACAAAACGGGCGTATTGTGGAGATTTCCCAGCCCTCCTTGGAACGTATCCTGGAATTTACCATAGAGCATCTGGATGAAATGGGAGATCTTTGTCGGAAAAAACTGATTATAGAGCTGATGGGAAAGCACAGTAATATTATTTTCTGTAAAGAAGACGGGACTATCATTGACAGTATTAAGCATATTTCCTCTGCTGTCAGCTCTCTTCGTGAGGTATTGCCGGGAAGATCCTACTTTATTCCCGAGACTGCCAAAAAGGCCAATCCTCTTACTACAAGCAAGGAAGAGTTCTTTTCCCTTGTTTTTGAAAATACTACCGATTGCTTTAAGGCCATTTATACTGCCTACACCGGCTTTTCTCCCTTTATGGCCCATGAGATCTGCTACCGGGCCGGCGGTAACTGCCAGGGCTCTATTGCCGCTTTGACAGAAGCCGATAAAGAGGCCTTATACCGCCAGTTTCTTAGTGTAACGGACAGCATCCGTCAGGGAAATTATTCTCCGGTGATTCTATATGAAAATAGCCAGCCTAAGGAATACAGCTGTCTTCTGGTTACCTCCTACCCTATGGAACAATGTCGTTTCCTCCCTTCCCTGTCTACTCTTTTAGAGCAGTACTATGAGGAAAAATCCCTGGTTACCAGGATCCGGCAAAAATCCGTGGATTTACGAAAAATTGTCCAGACTGCCTTAGAACGAAATATTAAAAAATATGATCTTCAGCTTCGTCAAATGGAGGATACAAAAAAAAGAGATAATTACAAAGTATACGGAGAATTGCTGACTGCCTACGGCTATGGTATTACTGCCGGTGAAAAAAGCACAGTTCTTAATAACTATTATACCGGTGAGGATATTACCATTCCTCTGGATCCCCAGCTTTCTGCCATTGATAATGCCAAAAAATATTATGAAAAATATAATAAATTAAAGCGTACCTACGAAGCTCTTTCCACTCTTACCCTGCAGGTAAAGGAAGAAATCCAGCATTTGGAATCTATCAGTAACGCCCTGGATATTGCCTTAAAAGAAGAAGATTTGATTCAGATTAAGGAAGAGCTTATTGAAACCGGCTACGTAAAGCGAAAGGGAAATTCCAAAAAACAACGTTTTACCAGTAAGC
>JAFYWD010000131.1 GCA_017558205.1 Lachnospiraceae bacterium
GGATATTTTTTAATAGCATTCCCCAATTCTCTCCAAGACTGCTGCCCTTCGTAAGCACCAATATGGTATCTTATACACATAATCTCCTCATCTGTAAGATCCGAAAACAGCTGTAATGCCATAATTGCTGATTTTTCTCCATGTCCACCTAATATCTTTTCGCTGTTATAGGTAAATCCTTCTCCTTTTCGTATATAATCGTCTGTTTTACAAATATCATGCAAAAAAGCAACCAGCATGGGGCTTTCTGCTCTTTCCCACACTATATTTCCCTGTTCTGTCCACTCTTTTAACAGAAGGTAAATCATCAGGCTGTGTACATACAAATCCCCTTCCTTTTTTCCATGGTGATTTATGGAAGCAGGAACTGTGAAAAATCCCTTTTCCTCCATAAGATCAATCTGGTCTTTAGAAAATACTCCTGCTGCCATTTCTTCAAATCTTCTTCTATCTTCTGTCATTTACTGCTTTTCTCCTCTCTCTTACCTTCTCATAGATCCTTGCTATTATAATTCCTGTTTCAGTTCTCTCTGCATTCTTAAACCTCAGCTTCCTTCTGTTTAGCTGTGCATTTTCTCCTTTTGTCATCAAAAACAGGTTATCAATATCAAAATTCTCATTGTTTCCGTCTTTGAAGCTTATCATCATCCCTTGCGGTATCGGTCCATGATGTTCTTCCCACACTTTTCTCTGTATGGTTTTCCATCTTTCCCAGCTTTTTCCTGTCATGGATACCTTTATCAGAGTTTGTCCGTCCCCTCTTTTACTTATTGTTCCTAATGGCAGTTCATTGGATGGAGCCTCGCCCTTTCTGAAAGTAGTTTGCAGACTTTTTTTCTGTGCTTCTTCACTCATATATTCCTTCCAGGTCTTTCCCTTGTTGTATGGTATTGACCCTTTTTTGAAATGCCCGGTAAGTCCGCTGTTCAAATCATGATTGGCATAATATCCCTTGATCTGTTCCTTTGTGTAACTGCTGCCAAATTTCCCATTTAACAGCTCAGCCATTTTTTTTGGTCCTATTCCTTTATAATTTTTATTGATAAATTCAATTACTTCCCTAGGAAATCCTCTGCCATAATACCTGATATATCCGGTTCTGCTTTTCCGATGTATCTTATAATTTCCATTAAATGCTTTTATCTTGCTTTCCGTAAATTCTGTACCGAAAGTATCATTTACCAGCTCTGCCAGCTCCTTATTGCTTCTTCCCTCAATGTTCCTTCGTACAAATTCTTTAATTTCTTCTGAATATTTTTTCTCAGGCATTTTTTACCTCTAGCATTTCCGGAACGTTATTTTTTCTTTCATACCCATACTCATCCATATGTTTCATGGCCTTGTATTGCAGTTCTCCATTTTTAATAATCTTCTCTGATATCTTCGCCACGGCTTCCGACCTTTTAATCTCTTCTTCCAGCTTATCCCCTACAAGGTCATCATTATTAAGTCTTTCCAACTGCTCAAATAGATGGTTATTCAAATCTCCCAATGTATTTTTCATTATTTCTCTCCTTCTCTAGTTAAACGGTAATTCTTCCTCTATCCCATCCGGAATGTTTAGAAATCCATCACTATCTACTTCCTGTTCCCTACGGTTTTGTCCTCTTTCTGTACTGCTGCCCTCATTTCCTGATGAAGCCTTACTTTCTGCAAATTCACACTCATCTACTACAATATCAGTAGTGTAAACCTTTACCCCATCTTTATTGGTATAGCTTCCTGTCTGGATACGGCCGATTATGGCTATCTTGATTCCTTTACGCAGATATTTTTCTGCAAATTCTCCATTCTTTCCAAATGCTAC
>JAFYWD010000132.1 GCA_017558205.1 Lachnospiraceae bacterium
AAAAACCAGCTTATCCTCATCCGGATTACTTTTTTCGTTAACAGCCTCTTCCATGGGTGCCTCAAAATGAAGCAATACCTTTCTTTTTTCCACAGTAAAGCTGTCAGTTGCAATCACATCCGGCTGTTCCTGAGAAGAAGCTATGGCAGCTACATAAACAACTGTACCTGCAGGTATGGCAGATAACTGCTCTCCTTCTAACTGTTCAAAGTTGTCAACTGTAAGGGTATCTAATTTTTCCTTATCAGTCACAAACTTATAAGAGATATCATACTCTGGCTCCTGCTCTTTTGCCCCCGTATTCTCAGCTTTCATCGCTTCTTCTTTATTGATTACATAGGTAGGCTGAAAAAGAATATCCAAGGTCCCGGTTTCATTATTATCACTTTCCCCATACATTATGGCAGAAGGATTTAAGGTAAAGGAAACTTCACTTTCCGTTGTATTTCCTGAAACATCTTTTATGGGCTGTTCCTCTTCTTTTATTTCTTCCTTATCTACCTCTGATACCGGCTCGTCCTCCTGTGCTATCATAATATTAGCAAAAGAGTCTCCGGTAATATAATAATTTACTTCAAAAGCTTCAGAAAGAGTGGCAAATAAACCTGCTTTTACAGACACCTCTCCTTCTATGGTTTCTTCAGCCTTCAAGGTAATATTTCCATTAATTACTTCAGATAAATTCTGCAATTCTTCTGCTTTTACAAAGCCTGAGCCCTTAGCCTCTAACAGAAAATCTCCATATTCCTTCATTTCAGGAGTAATACAAAAGGTATTTAACTCTCCCATCCTGTCTTTCTCCAGGATCAGGGTATCCTGTTTTCCTACTAAGGTAAGCTCTCTTTTAGCAATTTCTCCCTGTACCAGATAAAGCAGATTCTTATCTTCTGCCTCGAAGAAAGAAACAGCAATAACTACCTTAGTTCCGGCTTCCATTTCAGAAAGTGCTTCTCCCTCTGCTTCTTCCAGCATACTTAAAAGCTGTTCTTCCGGAATCAAATCCTTATCTCCGGCAGCACAATAAACCTCACTGCCTTCTCTGAAAAAGCGATAAGTAACTTCAGCTTCTTCTTTCCCCGGTTTATCATCCTTTATGATCGGAAGAAATAAATTGTCAAGATTTCTCTCTTTGTTGCTTCCGTCCTCTCCGTAATAAATAGTAACAATATCATTGACGAAAATCAGCTGTTTATTTCCACTATTTTCTTCCTTATTCTTTGGTTCCTCATTCTCTTCGGTTTCTTCTTCCTCTGATAACTCCAAACTTTCCATAGTTTCTGCAGCTTCATAGTTCTCAATACTTTCTGTGATTTCCTGCTTTTCTACCATTTCCATGGCATACGCCGGAAGAGTGATACCCTCTGCTGCCAGAGCAAAGACAAGAAATGCAGAAATCAGCCTTTCTTTTAATTTTTTCATTAGTGACCCCCTTGTAATATACTTTTATTCCCTTATCCTCTAACCATTACCTGATTTCTTGGTAATAGTTTCCCATAAGCGTAACTGATGTCATGTCATTTGTCAAGGCTGCTGCCGGTGCTGTAAAATTATGAGAAACAGTTCAGCCATGACCAATCACATTGCTGATTGGTTATGGGAGAAAGAGTAAAAATAAAAAAAGCTATGGGAGCTTAATTTTCCCATAGCAATTTTCCAACTTCCTGTTTTTCATTTTTTCTTGTTTTTACACCAAATACAAAATAAATAATGTGCCCAACCCATATAAGAGCCAAGATAGCACAGGGAATAAATAAATCCTTTCGAATCATAAAAAAGAAACCTATTCCCATCCCCAAGGTTACGGTAATAATTAAACGTATCTTTGCATGCACCGTCATTCCCAGACCTTTCAGATAGCTTTCTAAATTATCTTTATAAAGCTTGGAATTAAGGAACCAATGATTAATTTTCTCCGAGCTTCTGGCAAAGCTGATTGCTGCCAATAATAAAAATGGAAAGGTAGGAAGCATGGGAATTGCTGCCGTTAAAGCTCCCATCGCCAGACTGATTCCACCAATTGCAAGCCATATTAATTGCTTTATCTTCATATTCAATCCTCTCTTTCGTACTTTTCTTCTTTTTTCAAATCGCATTAGTTAGTTGCGTCTAATCATAGTTTAAAAAATATAGGCATTGGTTCTGCCTATATTTATAAACTATACTATTTTTATCCACTTTGTCAATAGCTAGAATAATTTATTTATTCTTAGTTACTGTTCACAGGCAGGCCAGTGAACGTAACGGAATCTGCCCATTTAAAAACCGCTTTCAGCGGTGGGCAGATTCTGTGCCACTTTTACTTGCATTCTCCACACCAATCAGCCAGTGATTGGTGTGGGTGTGAAAAGTAACTCTTCCATGACCAATCAGCAATGAGATTAGTCGTTGGAGGAACTGTGCTATCTATTTTCCTGCTACTGATACCTTTTCTACCACGGTGGTAGGTGCTCCAAAACAGACACCACCCTCCGGATTATTCAGCTTAGCATCACTTCCCACCAGGGTGATCTTCTTCAATAATTCATAGAAATTACCGGAAATGGTAAAGTTTTTAACAGGTCTTGTCTTTTCTCCCTCTTCTACTAAAAATCCTTCTGCAGATAAGGAATAATCTCCGGTAGTAGGATTGGCTCCTGCATGAAGGCCATTTAAAGCAGTAATATAAATTCCCCTCTCCACTGCTTTAAAGATTTCCTCCTTTGTTCCTGCCTCTCCCGGCTCTAACAGGAAATTATAGGGAAGTACACTTACTGCAGAAGCATAACCCAGCTTTCTTCCGTTTCCTGTGGATTTTATTCCCGCTTCACAGGCAGTAGTCAGATTATGAAGAAGAGTTACCAGCCTTCCTTTTTCTAACACATTTTTACGATAGGTGGCCACTCCTTCCCCGTCAAAGGGAATCTTTATAAAGGATGACTCATAAAAGGGATCATCTACAATGGTTACCTTAGAAGATGCTACCACTTCTCCTTCCTTTCCTTTAAAAAGAGATAACCCTCTTCGTGCAGCATCCGCAGAAAAAGAAGAAAAAAAGGTGGACAGCATAGTAGCCATCATTTCCGAAGAAAAAATCAGGTCATAGGTACCTGTTTCCACACTTTCACTTCCTATGGTTTCCACTACTTTTTTTGCGGTATCCTCTGCCAGCTTATCGATAGCAAAATTCTTAAAATCATCGGTTAAGATTTTATATCCGTTATAAACCTCTTCCCCTTCTTCTACCATCACCATGGCCCCCAGCTGGGAATAATTATAGGAGTGGAATAAATCCAAGCCTTTGGAATTACATAAGGCAAATTTTACCAGCCCGTAACCTGCAAAGGCCTCAGAGCCTTCCTTAACCTTTTCTTCCTTTTGAAACAACCGCTGTTCCAGCTCCAATACCGTACTTACCAGCTCCTTTGCTGAAGGCTCGGTAGTATTTGCTTCTTCTATCTTTTGATAAGTATCCTTTCCGTCATAAATAAATACCTGATCTTCCGATTCGATTACCTGTGCATTTTCCATCGCATTTTCCACAATTCTAAGAGCTTCCGTGTCTGTAAAAAGCTCGGTAGATGCATATCCCATTTTCCCCTCGTAAATACATCTGAAACAGGCCCCCTGATCCTTCGAAGTGGAAAACTTTGTCAACTCATGCATTAAGGCTTCCGCACTAATATCTTCAGACTCTGTATAATATAACTCATAGTCCTTTAATCCTTTTTCTTCCGCTATTTTTATAATCTGATTTTTAAATTCAATATATTTCATCTTATCCTCCTATCTTCCACCTACCGTAATTGAGGATACTCGGAGCAAAGGCTGACCTACATCAGTTGGAATACTTCCGCTGGAGGAACCGCACATTCCCTGTCCTCTTTCCAAATTCTGCCCTACCATATCAATATCCATTAAAATATCAGAGCCTTTTCCGATAAGGCTGGCACCGCGAACAGCCTCTTTTATTTCTCCGTTTCTCACAATATACCCTTCGGTAACTACAAAATTAAAGCTTCCGGTAGCAGGATTAACAGAACCGCCTCCCATTTTTTTTGCATAAAGACCATATTCTATGGATTTAATAATCTCCTCATTATTATCCGTACCATTATCAATGAAGGTATTGGTCATTCGGGAGGTGGGAGCATACTGATAGCTTTGACGACGACAGGAGCCATTTCCATTTTTTCCCATGCGACGTCCGTTAAAATTATCTATCATGTATTCTTTCAATATTCCATTTTCAATCAATACTTTTCTCTGAGAAGGATTTCCTTCGTCGTCCACATTAATGGAACCCCAGGCATTAGGGATGGTTCCGTCATCAATGGCAGTTACCTTCGTTGAGGCAATCTGCTGACCCAGCTTCCCTGCAAACTGAGACTGCCCAATGGCTACTGCTGAAGCCTCCAGTGAATGGCCGCAGGCTTCATGGAAAATAACGCCACCAAAGCCATTTTCAATGGCAACGGGCATCTTTCCGCCTTTAATATAGCCTGCATTAATCATAGTAATGGCCTGTCTGGCAGCTTCCTCACCAATATCTCTTGGATCAATTTCATCAAACAGCTCTAAACCCATTCTCCTTCCCGGACTGCAGGAACCGGTCTGATTTTCTCCGTTTTTAGCTGCAATAGCATTGATCGTCATACGAGTTCTGATCTGACGATCTGAGGTTAGTAAACCCTCACTATTGGCAATTAAAATATTATGATCTACATCTAGCAGATTGGCACTTACCTGTACAATATCCTTATGATAATCCTTAGCCGCAAAATAACCTCGTTTTAAAAGCTCTGCCTTATAACCTTTATCAACAGTGGAAGGTACAAGGATAATGGGATGAATATCTCCAAAAATTCTCTCTCTTAAAACAATCTCTTTTCCCTCAGGCAGTCCCTCCATGGCCCCTGCTACCTTGGCAGCACAAGCCAGTAAATCCTCTCTTTCCATGGAAGAGGTGGACCCTGATACACATCTGGTCCCCTTAAAAATACGGATTCCCACACCGGAAATCACTCTATCATTAACAGACTGTATCTTAGAATCAATCATATTAATTACATTTTCTTTTGTATTTTCCACAAAAACTTCTGCAAAATCTGCCCCGGTAGATAAGGCCTTGTGAAGTACTTCTTTTAAAATAACTGTTGAAATCATAAAATCTCCTTTCCTTTTTTTATATTAATCATCTTAGATATAGAGACTGATGTCAAGCTTAAAAAGTTACTGTAACTGTTACCTTTGGTACCATCTTCATGATTACTAGTATGACTCGCTCCAATTACAAGAATGTTTGACGCAGGATAAATTTTCATTTTGCAAGGCGGAGGAAGGAGGCAATGTGTACCCATTGCTGACTGACGACAACACAGCAGATGGAAATTTAGACAATTAAAACAGCTTGTTAATTAGTATGAGTCATACTAGGCTTATAATAAAATAACCTTCCCCGGGAAATGAGCGGGGAAGGTATTTTTAAAATGCCACCTTCATAAATAATGCTACAAAGCATAGAATCAAGGCACAAAATACATATAAGTAACGACCGGCATTATACCAAAGCTCACCATGAGGCTTGGCAGTACCTTTATTGATTTCTTCTAATAAATCTTCTTTTTTCATGATCCAAAACCAGGAAATAGCCCCCAAGGTTGCTCCGATGGGAATAATATAAATAGAAACAATATCCATCCAGGGCCCCCAATCAAAGATGGGTTCCATGCTTAAACCGATTCCTAAGCATACTACTGCAAGGAAAATCAATACATAGCCTCGCTTAAATTTAGGAAAACGATTCTGAAGAGATTCTCCTACTGCCTCAAACATATTCTGAAGAGAGCTTACCCCTGCAAATACCATGGCTGTGTATAAAATTACGGCAAATAATCTTCCTGCCGGAATATCCTGTAAAATTCTGGGCAGGGTTACAAACAATAAGGATGGACCTGCTCCCACATCCAGCCCATAAGCAAAGCAGGCAGGAATAATTACCAGTGCTGCTACCAGAGCTGCAATCGTATCAAATACTGCCGTACGTATTGCTACATGTACCACATCCTCTTTATCATCCAGATAGGCTCCATAAACAATCATACCGCTTCCTGTTACGGAAAGAGAGAAAAATGCCTGACCCATAGCCCAAATCCAGGTCATGGGATCCTTTAACTTACTCCAGTCAAAGGTAAACATAAATTTATAGCCTTCTACTGCCCCGGGTAACAGTGCAACACGGACAGCCAAAACAAGAAAAATAATAAAAAATACAGGCATCATAATCTTGTTACTTTTTTCAATACTTTTTGCTCCTAACAGTAACGTAAGCAAGGTTACCACTACTACTATGATATGAAAGGGTACTACTGAAAATTCCGTGGTGGAAAAACCATCAAACCAGGCTCCCGTATCCACCGTCATTAATTCTCCGGTAACAGATTGGAAAAATGCCTTTAATACATAAGCAATAATTACGGCATAGCCGATGGCAATACACATAGATCCAGCCAAAGGCAGCCAGCCTACTAGACCTCCTGCTTTTGCCAGCTTACTGTTTCTTGACTCCCATGCTTTTTTATAAGATCCCAAGGTTCCGGTACGCGAACGACGTCCTATGGCATATTCTGCCGATAAACCTACTACACTAAAAAGTATAATAAAAAAT
The DNA here is from genome assembly GCA_017558205.1 of Lachnospiraceae bacterium. Classification (GTDB taxonomy): domain Bacteria; phylum Bacillota; class Clostridia; order Lachnospirales; family Lachnospiraceae; genus SFDP01. Next base: position 6,644 of record JAFYWD010000132.1, read on the forward strand.
AAATAGGCCAGTAAAAAAGCTCCTCCGCCGTTAGCCCCCATTTTTGCAGGAAATCCCCACACATTTGCCATACCAACTGCTGAACCTACGGCAGATAAAATAAATCCCCAGCGGCTGCTAAAATACATATTCTTCTTCTGTTCCATACAATTAATTTCCTTTTCTTTTTTCTTTTGATATATTTGATATAAATGATAGTAAAACGATAACGCTGTCATACTTAAAACTCTTAATAGCTTTTAGAAAAATTAATGACTTTTGCGATCACACTTATTATAATTAACCTATAGATATTCGTCAAATAAATAGATTTTATAAATAGTATTAAGAATTTTAATAACTATAGTTATTTCTCATATAAATCCGTTATTAATTGATATGGTGATAAAAATAACTTTTGATACCTACTGTAGGATTTGAGCTGTGTAATTTAAGAAATACAAGTTTTTCTTAGAAAGGAAAATTAATTATGGATATCAGAAATTTAACAACCTTTGTTCATGTGGCTGAATTAGGAAATTTTTCCAGAGCAGCTGAAAGACTGGGCTACTCCCAGCCTACTATTTCCGTACAAATACGTCAGCTGGAGCAGGAGCTGGGCTTTCGTTTATTTGACAGAATAGGACATGCCGTAAGATTAACCGACAAGGGACGTGATATCCTTGTCTATGCCCAACAGGTATGCCTTCTTTGTCAGCAAATGATGGTAGATAATGAAGAAATGAAAGAAAAGGAAACACTTCTTAGAATTGCAACCTCCGATTCCCTAAGTGCCTCTCTTTTATATGACTGCTTTCCCCATATAAGAAAATCCTATCCCGGAATCCACCTGAAGCTGACAACTGCAGGAACAGAAGAGCTTTTCCGATTACTGGACCATAATGAGGTAGATATTGTATGTACTCTGGACAGTCATATTTATAACACTAACTATGTAATTGCAGGGGAGAAAAATGTAGGGGTGCATTTCATTGTAAATACTGCTTCTCCCTTCGCCAGTCAGGAATATCTCTCCAAGGAAAATCTTCTGACAGAAAATCTTCTTTTAACAGAAAAAAATATGAGCTATCGGCGTTTACTGGACCAATGGCTGGCCACTGAATCTATAGAAATTCATCCGGTTCTGGAAGCCGGACAGGCTGACCTGCTTTGCAGTCTGGTGGAACAGGGGCTTGGCTGCTCCTTTCTTCCGGACTATATTACGGAAGATGCCCTGTCCAGAGGTAATATTAAACGCTTAGCCGCCCGTAACTTTTATCCTGACCTTTGGAAACAGATCTTATACCACCGTGAAAAATGGGTCTCTCCCTCCATGCAGGCTGTTTTAGAAATTATGACAGATTATTGGCTTTAAAAGCTTTCATTTAGTTTACAGCTTCCCTTGTGCTTTCAGTTCCTTCAAAAATCCTTCACATCCTGCTGCCACATCACGGTAAGTAGCGTCAAAATCACCGGTATACCAGGGATCTGCTACATCTCTGCCACTCCCTGCAAAGGACAACAGCTTGTAGATTTTTTGATCTTTATCATTGCCTACGATGCGGTTCATATTTCGAATATTTGCCGTATCCATACCTATCAGATAATCATAGTAAGCATAATCCTCTTTAGTCATCTGAGTTGCCCGATGGGGAATTACAGGAATCCCTACCTGACGAAGCTTGTTCACTGTTCCGTAATGAGGAGGATTACCGATTTCTTCTCTGCTGGTGGCAGCAGAATTAATTTCAAATAAGTGATCTATGTGGTGGTCTTTTACCAGCTGGGTAAAGACTGATTCGGCCATGGTGCTGCGGCAGATATTGCCGTGGCATACGAATAGTATTTTTATCATATATAAAAACTCCTTGATTTTGCTTGTTTTTCTAGTATTTTCGGCACTTTCAGCCTTTTATGTGGCATAAATAATATCGTTACTTTTTAATGATTTGACACGATTTACCACTTATCTTTATGGTCATTCTCTGTAAATTTCTCTGTAAAAAAGACCTGTTTCTTAGAATTTACAATACGGCTTTTTTAAGGCTTTCAACCTCTTTTCTCACATTATCAAATTCAATATGAGTATAGGTATTAAGCGTAACACTTATATCTGAATGCCCCATCAAATACTGTAAATGTTTAGGGTTCATTCCTGCCGATGCGTTATGAGAACAATAAGTATGTCTACATACATGCGGTGTAACTTTAGGCATCTGCACCTTATAAATCTTATTGTATTTCTCACAAATATGCTGAAAATATTTCTCCCAATGTAAAGCAACCATTGGCATATCATTCTTATCTAAATACAAGAATCCTGCATATAATTTACCATTAATATCTGCAACTGTCGGCTCTACTTTCGGTTTCTTACGACTTTCAATAATACGCTTAAAGCACTCACACACTTCATCCTGCATTGGTAAAACTCTTATTCCGGCTTCTGTCTTAGGTGGCTCAATAATATATCTCATATCGCTTGTTCTGTGTAACTGGCGGTCAATAGTAATAGTCTTTTCCTTTAAATCAATATCCTTAATCGTCAATCCACAAAACTCTGAAATACGCAAGCCTGTAAAAAACAGAATATAGATTGCATCATAATACTGTGAAAAATGCTTATCCGTCCTAACAAACTCTAAAACCTTTCTTTTCTGGTCATGCGTAATGGCTTCTCTTGT
>JAFYWD010000133.1 GCA_017558205.1 Lachnospiraceae bacterium
GTAGTGTATGTGGAGAAGAAAACAGATCAGTAACCCTTCCTGCCAATGATAATCAGGGTGGCTCCGGCCAGCAGCCCGGGGGAGAAACACCGGGAGGAAGCGAAGGCGGACAGCCGGGCGGAAGCGAAGAACCCGGAGGAAGTGAAGGAGAACAGCCGGGAGGAGAAACCCCGGGAGGAAGTGAAGGAGAACAGCCGGGAGGAGAAACCCCGGGAGGAAGTGAAGGCGGACAGCCCGGAGGAGAAACCCCGGGAGGAAATGAAGGAGAACAGCCCGGAGGAGAGAATCCCGGAGGCGGAACTGATCCCAACCCTCCGACTGAACCTGAGGATCCTTCTGAAACAGATCCCACAGTGTTAGATTTTAAAGATATTGAAGCTGTAAGCTTATATTATGAAGGAAATGAAGTAGAGGTAGTAGATAAGGCCAAGGGAGTTCCCGGTGGGGAAGAACTGGCTAAGTATTATCTGGAAATTGAACCGAAGTTTGCTCCTAAGCTTTATGTAGGTGTAAAAGCCTTTGAACAGGGAGAAAAGCAAAATGAAATTTATGCGGTAGCTGATCTGAAAAACTTTGATGCTTCCTTTGCATTCCCATATGATAGTGTAGGGGGAGAAGTCGTAGCAGATACAGCAGCCCAGACCTTTATTAATGGTATCATTGCAAATCCCAGTGGAGAGTTTACCTTAACTCAGGATATCGATGTTTCGGAATTAACTCTGAATAGCGGATATCTGGTAAATGCAGAATTTAAGGGAACCTTAAACGGTAACGGCTATACAATCTATGGCTTAAAAGGAAGTCTGTTCAGCAAGATTGTAGGCGGTAAGGTAAATAATCTTGAGATTGAGGATGCAATAGTATCAGGTACAAATGCCATTTTAGCACCTGTTATCAATTCCAATGCTGTCATTGATGGTGTAAAAATCATTAATAGTACTTTAACTAACAGTAACTCCAACACCGGAGGCAGCTTAGGAGCTATCGGTGGTAATATTCAGAATGCTCAAATCAAAAACTGTGAAGTAAGAGACTCTGTTATTACAGGATATAATAGTGTGGGAGGACTGGGAGGAACTGTACAGTCTTCTACCGTACAGGATTGTATGGTAATCGACTCCATTGTTTCCGGTAATAATACAATCGGAGGTCTGATCGGAGATTTAGGAAGTAATGGCAATGTGGCAGATTGTTTGGTAAAAGCCGATATTAGTGGTACGTTTAATGGTAATGCCAGTTTGGGAACCAGAGTGGCAGGTATTGCAGGCTGGAACAATTCCGCAGCTTCCATCAGTAAGTGTTATGTAGATGTAAAAATCAGTGCTCCCGATAAGAAGGGCTGTGGCGGAATATTTGGTGCACCTGCTTCTAATGGGGGAACCGTAAGCAAATGTTTTGCTAAGGTAACAGGAAATGCTTACCAGATTGCCGGCTTTGATGCAACCTTAACTAAGGCAAGTGATACTTATCAGTTAAGTTCTGCCTCCAATAAGAATTCTGCTTCCGGAGTAAAAGAGGCAGAGGCAATGACAGAAGAGCTGTTTAAAACAACTCTTGGATTAAAGGCAGAATACTGGGAAATGGTAAAACCGGAGTCTACCTCTTTAGGAAAAGACACCGTTCTCGCTGCCCTGGAAGGTTTTAACGGAGCAAAAGAACAGGCTTACTACAATCTGATTAAGCTGGCACCTTTTGCAGCAGGACAGGATATTGTATCCAAGGGAAACAGTCTAACGGGCAATTTGGCAGAAAAAACAATTGCAGGTGTCTATCCTTATGATGCCAATAATGACCTGATTATTACATTGGATAAGAGCGAAGCAGCCTTGGTGAAGAAAATCAAGGTATTATATAAGGATTCTACCTTTGAAAGCTATGAGGTAGAGTATGAAAAGACAGTGGAAAATCTCGTTGCTGTATACAAGATTAAGAATACGGATTTAATTTATCACTTTAATAAATACTTGAATAATGATGCCTTAGGCTTAGAAGAGTATATTAGTGGATTGGCAGCGGGCTACTCTTATGATAACGATATTTCTTCCGTATATACAGATACGGTGGTAAGACAGTATCGTGAAATTTATAATACTGATATTGTACCCAAGCTGGGTGAATTTGCAGAAATGTTGGTAGGTACTGAGTATGCGGCAACTACAAATAATACCTACCTGAAAAACAATCTGAAAAATACCATTAGTACAGATTTGAAAAAACTGCTTTATACCTACACCTATTACATGAAGACCTATGACTTTGAGATGGGTGGAATCAATATTGCTGATATGTTCTATTTTGATTCAGAATTATTACATGAAGAAATAGACCTGTCTTATCTGGTAGAAAAATTGGGTAACAGCAACAAAAATCTCAGAAGTGTATACAATAACTATTCTGACCATGTGGCCGGCAAAACAGGATTGGAACTGTACGAACAGTTTGAGTTAATTTTAACCATGGATGGTGTAACAGACTATAACCAGTGGTTTATTGATAACTGGGGTGGCTATGTAAAGACCCAGGAATTAATTGGCTATACACCTTCTGCCAACTTACGCTATAAGATTTGGGATAATCTTACCTTCTTAAAGGGAGAGAGAGCTACTCTGATGCTGCTCTTAACCATGCCGGAGGATTTACAGAAATACTTTGGTATTCTGACTACCACCGGTAATATGTTAATTTCAGATGCCCATATCCATTACAAAGAACCTACGGATGCCCAGATAGAGGAATTCAGAAAGAAATTTGATGTGATTGGTCCCTGCTACGGCAAATATTATGGTGGTACCTTAAATTACGTAGTAAACGGAGAAGAAAACTTAAACAAAAACTTATGTGTGGGCTACGACAGTGTATCCAAATACAGCAAGGAAGAGTATAAAATACATAAAGGCTATAATTATGCCGGTAATATGGATATAGGGGTGGAAGAGGCACCCATGATTAAATGGATTATGGAGCCCTTAAATACCATGTATGTACGTCCCGGAGCCGGAGCTGTGGCAGCCACTAATGGACAAAATATTTATTATGGTTATAGCTCAGGTTTATCAGAGTTTGGTATTTTTACCCATGAAAATGCTCATATCCAGGATAAAACCTATTTCTTTAACAACGAAGGCTGGAAACCGGGAACAGGATATGAGTTTTATTCAAGCTACTTCCTGACAGAGCCACAGGCAGGGACTGCCGGCGGCAGAGGTGATTTTACCATTAATAAGCTGAGTGAGTTTAATCTTAACTTTGATAATGTAGCAGCACTGAGCTATGAACGTGTAAATACGGCAGCGGAACTGCAGGATTTCTATAAGGATCTGTTTGATTCCGGTTATGCCCTTGATACAATTATGGGAAATGCCTTTATTCACTCTTCTATTAATGTACAGTACAAAGCCGGTATGAAGGCTGTTGTGGAACAGTCTGAAAGTAATGCCAAGTGGAATTACACCAGCTTTAATTACGGACCGGGAGAGTATGAATTATCAGTAGCTAACATTAATTCTTTTGAAAAGCTGTATGATAATAAAATAGTGTATCGTTCCATTGATAACTTCTATACGGGAAGTGAACCGGGATTATTCTGGGAGGTTTACTGGTTTACACCAAGTAACCCTAACGGATGTTCTGATGCCTGGACCTTTAAGGTAATAGCCCATGAGTTATTAGGTGAAAAAGGCTGGGATCAAGGACTTGTAGCCTGGTCTTCCGGAAGATATCCTAATGATGAGGCTGCCATTCAGGCAATTACCGGTAAATCGGGTATGCGTGAATATAAGCTGTCAAGATTTGCAGAGACACAGGAAAAATTATCTTCCATTCCTTACTATGATGAGCAACGAATTGAGGAAATATTTAAGACGCTCTATGCAAGTCAGAAACGAGGAAGTACAGACAAAGGACTGGCCTTAAAGGAAATTTTAATTCAGCCGGTAAAACTTGCCACAGATGATTTCTCAGATGGTAATATGTATACAAAACCTACCGCTAATTATTATGAGATTTCAAGTGCCTCAGAATTTGTACGTATTGTAAATGAAAACTCTATGAAAAAGGGTCTCTATATTAAGCTGACAGGAGATTTGGATTTTACCAACGTAGTCGGTACTGCTAATTACTACGGGGAACATTTCGTTGGAATTATCGATGGAAGCGATTATACAATGAAAGGTTTAACAAAGCCCTTGTTTAAATCTACAAAATATGCGGTACTCCATGATATTACCTTTGAAAGTACAGCAGATACTATTTTGATTTACAAAGCGGCAGATTCCTCCTACAGCTTAGGCTATGATTGTAATTATGGGGAAGGAAAAACCTTGTTCGGAAGTACAGGAAGTGATAAGTGTATGTATGAGTACTTTATCAATGTGCCTGAAGTTGAGCCCGAAGTGGAACCTGAAGTTACTCCTACAAGTGTGGCAATTGATTTTCAGTCCGTTAGCTTGCAGAATGCAGTGGAGAAGCTAACTGAGAAGGCACAGGAAGAAAGTGAAGAATCTGAAATAATTTCCGAGGAAATACAGGAAACAGAATCCCGGGAAGTTCAGGAAGAAGCTTATGAAGAAGCCGAGGAAGTAATTTCGAAGGAAGTACAGGAAGCAGAATCCCAGGAAGAAGCTTATGAAGAAGCCGAGAAAGTGATTTCAAAGGAAGTACAGGAAGAAAATCTCGGAGAGAGCAAAGAAGAAGCTTCCGGAGAATAGTGAGTAAATAAAATTAGAAACAGCTTTACGGAAGTTTGACTTTCGGAAAGTTAGAAAAAGGAGTGGTATCCGTCTGGGTACTGCTCCTTTTTGTACTGATTTTATAATAATCTAAAAAACTTATCATTTACCTTCTTTCCATAAGAGAGTATACTATAGTTAAGAAATTAACAAGGGGCGTTTTACCAAGAGAAAAGAGGATTTGTACCAGGATTTAAAGATGAAGGAGGGGATAGTTCAGACTTAAAAGGTTACGACATAGGTAATAAGAGTAAGGTAATGGTTTTGTACAGGTATTAGTATTTACAGCAAATACCTGTGCTAAATTGTTACGGATAAGGAAAAGGAGAAAAGGTACATGAAAACTCGAATGAAGGTGCTGGTGTTTGCACTGGCAGCATTTTTTTATGTAAGCGGCAGTACGGCATATGCGGCAGAGTTTCTGCTGTCTGCTTCCAAGGTAACCATTAACGTGGGAGAAGTCTACGATATTGACGTGATGGATTCCAATGTAAATCCCCGTTGGACAGCCTGGAGCATCAACAATGTAAAGATTGATCAGAATGGTGTGGTAACAGGAGTAAGAAAGGGAACGGCAGTAGTCAGCGCCAGAGTGGGCTTAAAAATCCAGACCTGTAAGGTAACGGTGGTAGAGCCTTCCATTAAGCTGAATAAGACTACAGCCCTTCTTTACTCAGGAGAAGGTACCTCCCAGTCCACCCTGCAGTTAAAGGCTACGGTAAAGGGAGCAGGCAAGGCTGTGACCTGGAA
>JAFYWD010000013.1 GCA_017558205.1 Lachnospiraceae bacterium
CTGCTCAGGAATTAGGGATTCCTAAAGGTACTATGTACACCTGGATAAAAGCCTTCAAAGAGGGACGTCTCAGTGCAAATGAAGCTGTTCATACGCCCAATAATGCTTTATCCCTTAACGATGAACTTATTGAACTCAGAAAGCGTGTGAAAGAGCAGGATAAGGAAATTCGCCGCTTAAAGGAAGAAAATGAATTCCTTGAGGAAGCTAGTGCTTTTTTCGCAGCCAGCCGTCGGAAGTCAGCAAAAAACAGAGACTGATGTTTATTGCAATCAAAACGGATGATGGCAGGATTAAAGGCAAAATTTCTTTTTATTGTAAGGTACTCCATGTTTCCAGACAGGCATTCAACAAATTCCTAAAAACTAAGGATGCTCCTTGGAAATACCAGGCTTTGGCAGATGCCATGCTTGCTATCTGTAGTGAAGATGAATGTAATGACACCTATGGAAGAATCCGTATGTATCAGGCCTTACAGCTCAAACAGACTGAGGGAGTATATATTCCCGGTGAGAGAACTATTTATCGTGTCATGGAAAAAATTGGTCTTAATCATCAACCAAAACGTAAGCCTAATGGTATTACCAAAGCTGATAGACAAGCCCGTAAATCCGACGATTTAATTCAGCGTGACTTCACCGCTGAAAAACCTCTTGAAAAGTGTATTACCGATATGACTGAAATAAAGGCTTCCGACGGGAAACTATATATTTCAGCTATTTTTGACTGCTATGATTTAGCAGTATTGGGAATTTCTATGGATACGAATATGAGGGCAACTCTTTGCGTACAAACTTTAGATAATGCCTGCAAAGCTTACCCTAGGCTCCGTGGGGCTATTCTTCACAGTGACAGGGGGACTCAGTATACCAGCGAGCTGTACCGCAAAGCTATCAGTAAATATGGCTTTCTCCAAAGCATGAATAGTGCCGGTGGCAGATGCCATGATAATGCCAGATGTGAAAGCATGTGGGCACGATTCAAAGAAGAACTACTTTATGGTCGTTACGATACTACCACAATGACCGTAGAGCAGTTAAAAACGCTCATATGGAGATACTTTATCAGCTACTGGAATAATCGGAGGATCTGCTCTGCTAATGGTGGACTACCTCCGATGGTTAAGCGACAGCAATATTACGCTTCACTACAGGAGGCAGCATAAGGTCGAATATTCTTGAGAAAAAAGTGTAAACCAATATTGACAATATCAGAGTTTCCTGTATTCGACAGTTTAGTTTATACCTTCTAGCAAATGGTTATGAATCCTATCTGCCTAGATATGTGTTTCAAGGACATCCACATTTGATTCATGTCCTAAATGACGAAGAGTTACATGCTTTATTTTATGAAATTGATCGTTATTCTCCCAATAGGACAGTTTTCCAACGTCTGGCCCTAGAATATAAAGTGATATTTCGCATACTTATCTGTTGTGGTATGCGTGTATCTGAAGTCAGGAAACTGAAAAAAAGCGACGTTGACTTCAACCACGGAATTATTACAATCAAAGATTCCAAAAGTCAGAAAGACCGGCTGGTATATCTGCCCGAAGATTTACGAAACTTATGTGTGGAGTACCAAAACACAATGAAAATACTCTATGATGATGATTCCGTATGGTTATTTCCGGCAAGGAAACCAGATAATGAAATGACAGTCGCTGTTATTGACAAATGTTTTAATTTTGCATGGAATAATACTGCGTATGCAAATCAATGCAAAACAAAACCGACGGTACATAGTTTAAGACACACATTTGTTGTAAAACGTATGAATCAGTGGATGCTTGAAGGAGTCTCTCTGGATTCCATGCTTCCCTATTTAAGTAAATATTTGGGACATAGTAGTGTAAAGGACACCTTTTATTACTATCATCAGGTAGAGGAAGCCTTCCAGGTAGTAAGAAATCATGATTCTAAGTCCCATAAGATTATACCGGAGGTGATGGAATTATGACGAAAACTCCTTTAAGTAAAAGAATTATTCTTCTCCAAAACCAACGATTACTTAAATATTTTTCTTCCCTGTCTGATTCTGAAGTCATTCTTGCTGCGGTGAATAACCAGAAACTAATCTGATAAAGTTTTTAATTTTCAATGTTCTTAGGCTGTGAGTTTTTCTCATGGCCTTGTATCAAAAAGAGAACTGGTCTCTTTTTGATACAAAACTACAAGAATGTGCGATTCTGCTGATTCTACTGCGCAGTTACAGATACCACCGCGCAGTCAGATCGGTAACAGACGGGAATTTAAAATGCTGTTTATGCCGATTTCAATTCGCCGTCTGACCCCCTAAGTCAAATATCAGATGAAAAAACATTTCGTTCTATGTATATTCAGTATCTCATGGAATTGAAAAATGTGGGAACGGGTGGTTATTCATCGGATACAAAGAAATCTGTAAAAATTACCTGATATGGGCAGGTTTTATTGACGTACCCGAAATTCTTTGTATAATGCAGATAAGGGCAGAACCATCAAAAACGGCTCTGCCCTTATGTAACTATTCACATATCTTATATTAGATTTTTTGAGTTTACACAAAACTTGAAACGGTCTCGAGGAGTATCGCTCCATAACCTAAACTTAATTATTTTGCAATACTCCCATCCCTATTTTCAATATTCAGTTTTATCTTAGACTTTTTATATGAGCCGAACAAACTGTACCTTTAGGTAGTTTTACTATTTTCATTCTGCTTCCTCCTTTGCTATTATTATATTTAGAAAATAGTGTAAATCACTATTGACTATCCTATTTTTATTTTAAGTATAGATCTCTCAAAATCCATTTCCTATACACTATTGCCATAAACTCTAAGTATGTGTCACACTCTCTAAAATCCTCATATTCCAACTCTATCGGACTATTCTCTTTTTCCAAGTAATTAACAAGATACAATATCGACAGTCTATCATGATTAATATATACTGAAGCATTTTTATCAAATTGTTCAACTTCCAGATACCTTTTTATCTGCTGATCTAATTCCTCCATTTTGGTTCTTTCACCTTTTAATATTTTATAAATTTC
>JAFYWD010000134.1 GCA_017558205.1 Lachnospiraceae bacterium
AAATGTAAAACTGAATCAGTAGTAACGATAGAGCCAAAGAGCCGATTAATTAAGTCTATGTGATTTAATTGTCGGTTCTTTTTTTCTATATTCAAATTTCTCTTTCTTAATTTTGTAAGTGCTCCATTAGGGGCACATGGCGGATTAGTGTAATGGCAGCATCCAGGCTTCCTATGCCTGTGGAATGGGTTCAATTCCCTTATCCGCAATCCCACACCGGAGAAAGCCCGGTAAATAAATCATTTAAGGAGAATACTATGAAAAACATTGAAACAATCTTAGCAGAAGCAGGAGTTGAACTGACAGAAGAGCAGAAAACAGCGGTAAACAAGGCGGTAGGAGAAAACTATAAGACTGTATCCGACTGGCAGAAGCAGGTGGATAAGGTAACAAACCTTACAGAGCAGTTAAATTCCACAAAGGAAGCATTAAAGAAATTTGATGGTGTAGATGCAGAAGAATTAAACCGTCAGATTAGTGATTTAAAATCTGATTTGGAAGCAAAAGAGAAGGAATACCAGACACAGCTGGCAGACAGAGATTTTCAGGATTTACTGAAAGAATCCATCAGTGAAGCAAAGGGGAAAAATGCGAAAGCAATTACAGCTTTATTGGAAGTAGAAGATTTAAAAGCTTCCAAGAATCAGAAGGAAGATATTCAAAAGGCTTTAAAGGCACTGGCTGAAGCTGAAGATAGCAAAATGTTATTCGGGGAATCTGAGCCGGAGATTATCGGAAAGGGAGACCCTATCGGAACAGTAAATAAATCAGGTAATCAGGATGGAGATGCACAGATGCGTGCTGTCATGGGATTACCGCCATTAAAAAGTGAATAGGAGGATATAAATGCCTAATACATTAACATTTCCAAAGAATTATATTAACAACTTAGATGAAGTATACAGAATGGCTTCCGTAACTTCAGACCTTACATCGGATGCAACAATGTCCAGAGCAGGTGCCAATGCCAATGAGATCGTATACCCTCAGTTATCTGTAACAGGTTTGGGAGAGTATGACAGAAATACCGGATACACCACCGGAGCTGTAGACCTTAAATGGAAAACTGTTGCCTTCAACTATGACAGAGGTACTAAGATTACCGTTGATGTAATGGATAATGAAGAATCCAGAAATCTTGCCTTTGGAATGGCAGGAGCAACACTGATGAGAGAAAAGGTAGCACCGGAAGCGGATGCCTTTACCTTTGCAAGCTTAGCAGCTTTACCAAGTATTTCCAAAACTACAGGAGATATTCCCGATGCAGTGAATTTCCTGGATGCATTACTTACTGCATGGAACAAGATGGATGAGGATGAAGTACCTCAGGAACAGAGAATGCTTTATGCCACAGCAACTCTGTTAAACAGTGTGATGGCGCTGGATAACAACAAATCCAGAGAGATTCTTTCTAAATTTGCAGTGAGAAAAGTAGTGCCTCAGGCAAGATTTTACACAGAGATCGATTTATTGGATGGAAAGACACCGGGAGAAGAAGCAGGCCATTACAAAAAGGCTGACGGTACCGGGAAAGACATCAACTTCATGATTCTTCATAAGCCTGCCATTATCAAATTTGACAAGCATATTGCAAGTAATATCATTCTTGCAGCTAACAATCCTGATGCTGATGCAGATATTATCAAATATCGTAAATACGGTCTTGTAAATGCTTATGAAAATAAGAGAGCCGGAATTTACGTGCATCACAAAGCATAGGAGGTAGGATATGCGTAGAGTAGGAGCAAGTGCAAACAAAGAAAAAATGGCAGCAGATGAAGTTTTAAAGAACGAGATTGCAGAACTGAAAAAAGAGAATAAACAGTTAAAAGCTGAAATCAAAAAGCTGAA
>JAFYWD010000135.1 GCA_017558205.1 Lachnospiraceae bacterium
GTTGGGAACAGTAACACATCCCTAATCGCAGGAGAATTTGTCAGCAGCATTACCAGTCTGTCAATACCGTAACCGATACCGCCTGTAGGAGGCATACCGATTTCCAGAGCATTCATGAAATCTTCGTCTGTAGTGTTGGCTTCTTCATCACCTGCTGCCAAAGCTGCTTCCTGTGCCTTGAAACGCTCTCTCTGATCAATCGGATCATTTAATTCAGAGTAGGCATTACACATTTCACGTGCTGTGATAAATAACTCAAAACGCTCTACTAGCTCCGGCTGATCAGGCTTTCTCTTTGTTAAAGGAGAAATTTCTACCGGATGGTCCATTATAAAGGTAGGCTGAATCAAGTGGCTTTCTACAAATTCTTCAAAGAAAAGATTCATAATATCACCACGGGTATGTCTTGCTTCGTAGTGAACTTCTTTTTCATCTGCAATTTTCTTTGCTTCTTCTGTTGTTTTAATATCGTTAAAATCAATACCTGTATATTTTTTAATGGCATCAATCATGGTTAATCTTTCAAAAGGCTTTCCAAGATCGATTTCTACGTCGCCGTAAGGAACTACAGTAGTACCGCATACCTCCTGCGCTACGTGACGGAACATATTCTCTGTAAGATCCATCATTCCGTAGTAGTCTGTGTATGCCTGGTATAATTCCATTAAGGTAAATTCCGGATTATGTCTGGTATCAAGACCTTCGTTACGGAACACTCTTCCGATTTCATAAACCTTTTCCATTCCGCCTACAATTAATCTCTTCAGATATAATTCTAAGGAAATACGAAGCTTTACGTCCTCATCAAGTGCATTGTAATGTGTTTCAAAGGGTCTTGCCGCAGCTCCCCCCGCATTGCTTACCAGCATAGGAGTTTCCACTTCCAAAAATCCCTGTCCGTCCAGATAACGACGGATAGAACTGATAATCTGAGAACGTTTTACAAAGGTATCTCTTACCTCCTGATTCATAATCAGGTCAGTATAACGCTGACGGTAACGGATATCTGTATTAGTTAAACCATGATATTTTTCGGGAAGTACCTGTAAGCTCTTGGAAAGTAAGGTTACCTCGCTGGCATGAACAGAGATTTCTCCCTTCTGGGTTCTGAAAACCTCTCCCTTAATTCCTACAATATCACCTACATCATATTTCTTAAAGTCAGCGTAAGCTTCTTCTCCGATACTGTCTCTTGCTACATAGGACTGAACATTTCCTTTTAAATCCTGAACATTACAGAAGGATGCTTTTCCCATAACACGCTTTAACATAATACGTCCTGCAATACTTACGGTCTGTCCTTCCAAAGCATCAAAATTATCTTTAATTTCCTGACTATGGTGAGTCTGGTCATACTTTGTAATAACAAAAGGATCCTTTCCTGCCTCCTGAAGGTTAGCCAGCTTTTCTCTTCTTACCTTCAAAATCTGATTTAAATCCTGTTCCTGGTTCTGCTGATTTTTATTCTGTGCCTCTGCCATTTCTTCCTCCACTGTTAAGAAACATAATTAATGGGATCTCTGGATTTCCAATACCTGATACTTAAAGCTTCCTGCCGGAGTTTCAACGGTAATCACATCTCCCTGCTTCTTACCGATTAATGCTTTTCCTACCGGAGATTCATTGGAAATTTTTCCTTTTAAACTGTTTGCTTCCGTTGAACCAACAATCTTATATTCTAATTCTTCATTAAATTCTATATCTAAAATCTTTACCATACATCCGATGTTGATTCTTTCCAGATCCACTTCATCCTCATCAACAACCTCTGCATTTTTTAAAATCTTTTCAAGTTCTTCAATTCGGGCCTCAATATCACGTTGTTCATCTTTTGCTGCATCATATTCAGCATTTTCTGATAAGTCACCCTGTTCTCTTGCTTCTTTAATCTTTTCGGCAACTTCTCTTCTTTTAACTACCTTTAATTCCTGTAACTCTTCCTCGTACTTTTTCAGTCCTTCATAAGTCAAGATATTTTTCTTTGCTTCCATGATATTATCCTTCTTTCTTTTCTTACTGCATCCTATTCCCACAATGAAAATAAGGCTACCCGATATAACTGAAATATTATATCTATTTTCCCTTACTATGTCAAGGTTTTTCACTTTCTTCCATGACCAATCCTTACAGTTCGTTACTTTTCACGCCCACGCCAATCACTGGCTGATTGGCGTAGAGAATGAGAATAAAAGTGGCCCAGAATCTGCCCCACCGCTGAAAGCGGTCTTTAAATGGGCAGATTCAGTTACGTTCACTGGCTTGCCTGTGAACAGTAACACAGTTCAGCCTTCGGCTTCCTGTTACGAGCGACACCCACATTAAAATTCGCTTATAGCGAGGTAGGTGTCACTTTGTCTGATTTACTCTTTCTCCCACAATCAATCAGCAAGTGATTGCTTGTGGGCTGAACTGTTACACCAATCCGCAATGTGATTTGTCATAAGCTGAGCTGTGATACTCTACTAATCTTTTATATTTCTACAACCTCTGTCTGTATTCTTCCGCCAGCTCCTCCAGCCCCAATAATTCATAGCATTGTACCAGATAGGTTATGGGCTCCTTTTCTCCCGCTGCCAGACTTAAAACCGGCTCTGTCTCAAAGGCCCCATGGTAAAACCAGAGGGCTGCCTCTTCATAATCCTCTTTTTCAAAGAAATATTTTCCGAACTCCAGACATATCTCACTGCTTCCCTTAGACATGGCAGCCTTCATTCCGAATTTCAAAAGGTCCTTTTCTCTCTTTTCCATTTTTGCCAATAAAAATAAGAGAACCACTACTCTTTGGAAAGTATCCTCTTCTGATGACACTTCTGTCAATAATAACTCCAAATAATCTCTTGCTTTTTCCAGATGCTTTTTCTCACCCATGAAATATAATTCTCTCAGATAAATATCCCGGATTCTGTCAGACAGCTGCTGCCCTTCCTCCAGCATTTTTTCAAAGGCTTCCAAATCTCTGGTTCCATGCTGTCCCTCCGGCTTATGCCAGATAACAATATCACTGTCATATACTAGCGGCGAAAGGCGCACAGCCTCATGAATAGGCTCCTGCCAGACAAACTCCCGCAACCTCTTATATAATTTGGGCCTGTATTCCATATCATAATTGTAAATGCTATGCTGGGAAAGCTGGTTTCCGTAATACATTTGAACGATTTCTATTTCCGGCATCAAAGCTTCCTTTAAAATTCTGAACCTTTCCCGGTTCTGTTCATCCAGCTCCTCATCGGCATCGGCTGAATAGATATAGTCACAGCCGGCCTTGGAAAAAGAAAAATTTCTGGCATCGGAAAAGCTGCCGGTCCAGGTAAAATCATAGATTTTATCAGTATACCTTGCTGCAATTTTTTTCGTATTGTCGTTAGAGCCGGTATCTACAATAATCAGCTCCTCCCAAAGTCCCTGCAGACTGTCAAGACATCTGGCCAGTACCTTCTCTTCATTCCTTACTATCATACATACACTAATAGTTGCCATCTCTCTTCTCCTTCTATATACCGTAATCCCTTCTTTAGCCAATAAAAAATCTTAGGATTAAAAATCCTTTCCTTAAATCTTCTTGATACAATATATACAATTTATAAGGAGGGTTTCTAAAAATGTCCTAATGTTGAATTGTATCTATTGTACGACTATTATCCTTTAGAATAGTATCTCCCAAACAGCTCCTCCACCGTTGTTACCAGCTGATCCATGGTTTCCATTTCATTCATACGCCCCCGGAATTTGGCGGAGCCGGGAATTCCCCCTGTATACCAGGAAATATGCTTTCTCATTTCCCGGATTGCAGTATACTCTCCCTTAAAATCTAATAAAAGGCCTGCATGACGGATAATCATATCCTTGATTTCTTCCGGAGTGGGTCTTTCCCGTTTTTTTCCTGTTTCTATTTCGTATAAAATTTCCCGGAAAATCCAGGGATTTCCCTGGGCTGCCCTGGCAATCATCACTCCGTCACAGCCGGTTTCACGAAACATTTTGGCTGCACTTTCCGCATCTGTAACATCTCCGTTTCCTAAGACAGGA
>JAFYWD010000136.1 GCA_017558205.1 Lachnospiraceae bacterium
GGCAGACTAACCTCAAGCCCAATAGCTTCTTTACACACATACTGAATCAGTCTTTCATTAACTTCAATTACATCCTCAACATCCACGAAGGATAATTCCATATCCACCTGTGTAAATTCCGGCTGACGATCAGCACGCAAATCCTCATCCCGGAAACATTTGGCAATTTGGAAATAGCGATCGTAGCCTGAGCACATAAGTAACTGCTTAAACAGCTGGGGAGACTGAGGAAGAGCATAAAAGCTTCCCGGATGCACACGGCTGGGAACAAGATAATCTCTTGCTCCTTCCGGTGTAGACTTCTGTAAAATAGGTGTTTCCATTTCCAAAAATCCTTCTTCTGTCAGGAAGGAACGGATTTTTGCTGCGATTTTACTTCTTAAAATCATTTTAGACTGAAGATCAGGACGTCTCAAATCCAGATAACGGTATTTTAAACGTAATTCTTCCTTTGTCTTGGAATCAGCCTCAATGGGGAACGGAGGTGTTTCAGCTTCAGAAAGAATTCTTAATTCCGTAGCTCTGATTTCAATTTCACCGGTGGCCAGATTTTCATTGACAGCCCCGGAACGTTTCTCAACACGGCCTACTACAGCAATTACAAATTCACTTCTCAGCTTCGCTGCCTTCTCCAAACCTTCTGCTTTAATATCACTTTCTTCAAAAATAATCTGTAATAAGCCGGAACGGTCCCTTAAATCCACGAATACGATTCCGCCTTTATTTCTTTGTTTTTGTACCCAACCCATCACGGTTACTGTTTCGCCTACGTTGGCTATACTTACTTCCGTACAACGATGGGTTCTTTTTAAACCTTTCATTGATTCTGCCATAACTTCCTCCCAATGATATTTCTTCTAATTTAACGGATTATTATAAAATTCCTTAAACTCCTGATAACCTTCATTCATCAACTGTTCTTTCTGGAATTTTTTATTCTTATTCATTCTGGATACCAGAACCTGCTCACCTTTTGCTCTGGCCTCCTGAGCCTCTTTCATTACCTCACATAATCTGTCAGAAGGCATTCCTTTTTCAATAAGATAAGCCACCTTCTTCTTAGCCCCGGGAATCTGGTAGCCACTTTCTAATAACAGAAGGACAATTCTCTCAAAGCCAATGGAAAATCCGCAGGCAGGCACATCCTTGCCGGTAAACTTACCAATCATCTTATCATAGCGTCCGCCGCCGCCACAGCTTCCGCCAAATTCCGGAATGGCAATTTCAAAAATAGTGCCTGTGTAGTAAGACATCCCTCTTACCAGAGTGGGATCAAATACTGTTTTAAAATCAGCACTCTTAACAGCCTCAACTCCGGCAATAATCTCTCCCAGACTCTCTCTTACTTCCGGCTCCAGATATTCCTTAATTTCCTCTGTCAGCCAGGCAAAGCTATCCTCAGCTACTTCCATCCCTCTGAATAAGGAAAGATATTTTTCTACACATTCCTCACCAAACCCTGACTCTTTTAATTCCTTCTCTACGCCTTCTAAGCCTATTTTATCCATTTTATCCAAGGTAATGAATACAGAATCATAGTCCTTTTCTTCAAAGCCACTGTAAGCAGCCATAGCCTTTAAGATTCTTCTTTCATTAATGCGGATTTCAAAACCTTTAAAGCCCAGCTTACCCAGAGTAGTAGTAGTTGCCAGAATCAGCTCAATTTCCGCCAGATTGGAAGGTTCTCCTAAAATATCGATATCACACTGGTAAAACTGTCGATACCTTCCTCTCTGAGGTCTGTCCGCTCTCCATACCGGTCCAATCTGCAGTGCTTTAAAGGGCGAAGGAAGACTGGCACTGTTATTAGAATAAAAACGTACCAGAGGAACAGTAAGATCATAACGAAGTCCCCCGTCAACCAAATCCATTTCTTCCTTTGCAGTTTCCAGATTCAGCTTTTCTCCTCTTTTCAAAATTTTAAAGATCAGCTTTTCATTTTCTCCTCCCTGCTTATTACTTAAGTTAGCAATATTTTCCACACAAGGTGTCTCTATTCTGGTAAAGCCAAATTCAGCATAGGTCTCCTGAATTACATTAATTACGTAATCCCTGATTTCCATTTCTGAAGGCAAAATATCTTTCATTCCGTTCACAGGCTTTTTACTTAGTGCCATTGGTATCCTCCTTCGTTTCTTCTAATTATTATCGCTTTATCATATCATCTATTTTTTCCAGTGACAAGTATTATATCTTCTCCCGGCTGTCGGTAAGGTAATTAATTGTTACAGTTCATGCCGCACTAATCACCTGCTGATTGGTGTGGAGAATACAAGTAAAAGCGGACAATTAATTTAGAGTTAAAATATCTCCAAAAATATTCGCAATCTCCCTTTCGTACTCCTTGAGATTTTTTGCTTTTTTAATTCTTTTTAAAGATTTCTCCTTACCTTCCCAGCCATCGCCAAGATAACACCATAGCTCCTTCATCTTATATAGAGTATTAATATCACCTGACATAATTTTTTGATACCCCTCATATATTTCCTGATGAAAGCTGTATAATCTCTTCAATGAATTTTCATCATATTCCTTTTTTACTAAATTATCTTGAGCAACAGCTTCATTCCCCTTGCTGTCTTTCTCTTTTTCCCAAAGACGTATTTCTTCAATCAGCTCAGGATTTCTTAAAATTCCCCTGCCTATCATAACACGCTCAATGGTAGGAAATCGGCTGCAGATATTTCTAAAATCTTCTACTGAGTTAATTTCTCCGTTATAACACAAGGATACCTTCATTCTGTTGATCGCCTTTTGAAATGTCTGATATCGAATTTCTCCCTGATAAAAGTCTTTCCGCAGTCTGGGATGAATAATCAGCTCCTCCAAGGGAAACTTCTCATAAATAGAGAGTAAGCC
>JAFYWD010000137.1 GCA_017558205.1 Lachnospiraceae bacterium
AGCAGTACTGAAAAATGCTTAAATTCCATGTTCAGAAACTCCTTACTTATATTCCTAATCCTAATTCTGCCATGTGTTCTGCTATTTCCTCCATATCATCATAGGAGGCTGCATTTTCCCACCTGTCCTTACTCCAGATTTCTACTCTGCTGGCCACTCCAATCAATACTACTTCTTTTTCTAAGCCTGCAAACTCCCTTAACACAGAGGGGATCAGAATTCTTCCCTGCTTGTCCACCTCTGCCATGGCAGCTCCTGCCAGAAAAAAACGTACAAATTGACGGGCATCCTTATTCGTCAGTGGCAGTGATTTTAATTTTTCTTCAAAGGCATTCCATTCATTATTGTCATAGACAAATAAGCAGCCATCCAATCCCTTTGTGACAACAAACTCTTCACCTAGTGCTTCACGAAACTTAGAGGGAATGATCAGCCTGCCCTTAGTGTCAATTGTATGATTGTATTCACCCATGAACATAACTCAATCACCCACTTTTCACCATTTGGAACCACTTTCCACCACTTTCTCTCTATTTTAGCTTTA
The DNA here is from genome assembly GCA_017558205.1 of Lachnospiraceae bacterium. Taxonomy (GTDB): domain Bacteria; phylum Bacillota; class Clostridia; order Lachnospirales; family Lachnospiraceae; genus SFDP01. Next base: position 545 of record JAFYWD010000137.1, read on the forward strand.
AACACCCTCTTTGGCAAGTGATTTTTAGTAAAAAATAAGCACTTTGCTAAAAATCGCAAAGTGCTTTTTGTATAAATTCAATATATTGTGTTTGGTGGCATTAATTGCACAAAATCTTGTTTTTCTAAAAAACGGAGAACAATTCTTCCTTTTCTTTCTTCTATCTTCCTATAATTTATACATTAAATCTGAAAAGAATTACGTCCCCATCCTTTACTACATACTCTTTTCCTTCCATACCTACCAGACCTTTTTCTCTGGCGGCAGATAAGGAACCATGATCTAAAAGATCCTGATAATTTACAACTTCTGCTTTAATAAAGCCTCGTTCAAAATCAGAATGAATCTTTCCTGCTGCCTGGGGTGCCTTAGTACCCTTTTTTATAGTCCAGGCTCTTGTTTCATCCTCGCCGGCTGTCAGATAACTGATCAGACCTAACAAGGAATAGCTGGCTTTAATCAGCTTATCAAGACCTGATTCCTTTAATCCTAAGTCTTCTAGGAACATAGCCTTTTCTTCCTCATCCAGCTCAGAAATTTCCTGCTCAATCTGGGCACAGATAACAAATACCTCACTTCCTGTTTCAGCTGCAAATTCACGAACAGCCTTCACTCCTTCATTGTTATCTCCGTCTTCCGCCAGTTCATCCTCTGCTACATTGGCTGCAAAAATTACCGGCTTAGAGGTAAGAAGATTTAAGCTTCCAAAGATTTCTTTTTCATCTTCATCTTCCAGCTCCATATTTTTTGCCAGCTTACCATCCTCCAGAATAGCCTTTACTTTTTTCAGCAATTCCAATTCTTTTCCCAGAGATTTGTCCATTCTGGCTGCTTTCTCTACTTTAGAAATACGTCTCTCCAAAATTTCAAGATCAGAAAAGATTAATTCCAGATTGATAGTTTCTATATCTCTTAAGGGATTAATGCTTCCATCCACATGGATAATATTACTGTCTTCAAAGCATCTTACCACATGTACAATGGCATCAACTTCCCTGATATTACTTAAAAACTGATTTCCCAAACCTTCCCCTTTGGAAGCGCCCTTTACCAGACCTGCAATATCCACAAATTCAATTACAGCCGGAGTTACCTTCTTGGACTGATACATATCTCCTAATAATTTTAATCTAAAATCCGGTACCGTTACAATTCCCACATTAGGGTCTATGGTACAAAAAGGGTAGTTGGCAGATTCTGCTCCTGCCTTTGTTAAAGAATTAAATAATGTACTTTTTCCAACGTTTGGTAAGCCAACGATTCCTAGTTTCATAATATATATTCTCCTTTCGAAAAACCTTTATTTTACGGGCTTTTCGCGATTCTGCATCTTGCTTACGTACCAATTTTAGGATAAAAAATATAGTTAAATCACTTTCAATGCATCCGCAACAAGGTCAATTTCTTTATGTTTTTGCTCTTCTGTGGTATGAACATACAAATTCATTGTGATTCCTATATTGGAATGTCCAAGAATGGTTTGTAAAGTCTTCGGCTTCATTCCAGCCTCAATACATCTGGTAGCGAAAGTATGCCTAAGCACATGCATCGAAAATCTGTCTATACCTGCCTTATCACACAACTTAAATAACAT
>JAFYWD010000138.1 GCA_017558205.1 Lachnospiraceae bacterium
CTTTGCTAAAAAGGGTCCCTGCATTATCATAGGAAGATGTGCTGATGAGGTTTTAAAGGAAGCCGGAATCGAAAGCTTTAATGTATTTATTCATGCAGATGATGTACATCGTGCCGTTCGTGTAAGCGAGATTACAGGAAGCAATAATGCTACAGAGATTCAAAAGCTTATGACAAAGAAGGATAATAAGCGTCATAACTATTACAATCATTACACGAAAAAAAAATGGGGTGACGGAAGAAATTATCATCTTACCTTGGATAGCGGAAAGCTTGGCTATGATCTTTGTGTAAAGCTGATTGCAGAAGCTGTAAAGAATTGTAATTAACTTATTGACAAGGTCATTTTATCTGTTATAATCAAGTGTAATTGCATAATGCGTCAGTTGAAGGCTGCAGGAGAGTTTGCAAAATATTCATAATTGTAAACTTGGCTGTAGTTGGATGACACACTGGAGAATCCTCGCAAAGAGGTGCCGAAGGTGAAAGTAGATGGAAGCATCTGCGAAACTCTCAGGCCAAAGGACAGTGATAAAATATAGAAGAGTCAGTAAGCTTTAGAAGAAAGGCTTAGATACTGATTGTTGCTATGTAATTTTATTGCCCTGGTGTCATATCAGGGCTTTTTCTTTTGTCTTATTTGGAGAATAAAAGAATCCATGACACAGATATGCAATAAGTAATAGAGCAAAAGAAAAGAGGAGAAAAAAATGTTAGAAATTATTACTTCAGTCAATGGTGCCATCAATAGCTTTGTATGGGGACCGGTTATGTTAGTGTTGTTGGTAGGTACAGGTGTATTCCTTACCATCCGTACGGGGGGAATTCAGGTACGTTATTTTGGTTATATTTTAAAGAATACCATTGGCTCTCTTTTTAGTAAAAAGGGAAAAGATCACGGAGCAAACTTATCTCCTTTCCAGGCAGTTAGTACTGCCATGGCAGCAACAGTAGGAACGGGAAATATTGCCGGTGTTACAGGTGCCATCTTCATCGGTGGTCCCGGTGCAGTATTTTGGATGTGGGTATCTGCCTTTTTTGGAATGTGTACTAAATATTCTGAAATTTTATTAGCAATGAAGTATCGTACTAAAGATGAAAAGGGTGTATATAAGGGAGGCCCTATGTACTACATCGAAGAAGGTCTTGGTAAAAACTGGAAATGGCTGGCTGTAATTTTTGCAATTCTTGGAGGACTTGCTTCCTTTGGTATCGGAAATATTGCCCAGTCTAATGAAATTGCAGGTGCAATGAACAGCTTACTGGGAATTAGTCCTTTGATTACAGGTGTTGTCTTAGCAGTAATCGTTGCTATCGTAGTTTTTGGTGGTGTTCAAAGAATCGGTCAGGTAACTTCATTATTAGTACCTTTTATGGCAATCTTTTATGTATTAGCAGGTTTGGCAGTTATTGCACTTAGAATTACCGATGTACCTGCCGTGTTTGTAAATATTTTTTCTTCTGCCTTCAGCTTTGAAGCAGTTGGCGGTGGTGTAATGGGATATGCCATTATGATTGCTATGCGTCAGGGATTTGCCCGTGGCGTGTTCTCTAACGAGGCAGGTCTTGGTTCTGCCCCTATCGCCCATGCTACCTCTTCTACAGACGAACCAGCAGAGCAGGCTATGTGGGGAGTATTTGAAGTATTTGTAGATACTATTATTATCTGTACCATTACAGCTATGACAATTTTATTGTCAGGCTTAGAGTTAGGAGAGGCCGCACTGGCAAATTATGCATCAAAAGGTGCAGCTGCCGCAGCTGCCTTCAATGAGGTTCTTCCCGGAACCATCGGTGGTAAAGTTTTGGAAATCAGTCTCTTATTCTTCGCTTTATCTACCATTCTTAGCTGGAGCTATTACGGAGAAAGATGCTGGGGATATCTGACAAATGGAAATAAGATAGTAGACCTGGTTTATAAAACCATCTTCATTGTAGTAGTAGTATTTGGTGCTACAGGATCCGGTACTTTAATGTGGGATATTTCTGATACCTTAAATGGTATGATGGCAATTCCTAACTTAATTGCCTTAATTGCCTTATCGGGAGTTATCGTTTCTGTAACTAAGAATTATTTTAAAAATAAATAAGCTGTAAGTAAAAAATTAGATACATAGAAGAAAAGCACAAAAAGAAGGAAAAGAGTTTCTTGTTTTTGTGCTTTTTTGTATTTGTACAAATAAAAGACTTTAAAATTTATAAGAAAAAGTGTACATTTACGAGTAAAGAAAATACTAAATAATGTAAAAGGAATACTATTTTTTATATTTACATTTTTAGCTAAAATTTGGTATAAATTAGTAGATGTGCTAATTGTGCAAATAAGGGGAAAGGAAAATAGTTATGAGAAAGTTTAGAACAGTCTTTCTTTCGGCAATGCTTGTTTTTGTACTGGGTCTTTGTGGATGTGGCAGTAATGCGGCAGATACAGCAGAACCAGCTGCAAGTACTGAAAGTGCAGAGAACGAAGAAAGTATGGTAGCTGAAGAAATTACAGTCTCTGAAGAAAATACGGCGACTGAAGAAATGACAGTTGCTGAAGAAAATGAAGTTAGTGTGGAGAGTGAGGAAAGTATACCAACAACGGAAGAGTCTGAACAGGCAGAACACGGTGAGATTATCAGCATCACCATGGCAGAAATGAATGAGAAGCTGGCTGCCGGGGAATCTTTTTTGATTTCCTTTGTTACCACACAATGTCCTTACTGTCATGATTTTCATGACCTTCTGGTAGATTATATTCAGGAGAATGTGATTACCATGTATCAGGTAATTCTTGATTATGAAGAAACTCCGGAAGAAGAGAATCGTGCATTGGTAAAAGAAATTTTTGAAGAATTTAGTACCGTTCCTGCAGTATTTTATGTAGAAAACGGACAGAATGCTTCTTACCTTGATTTTTATAATCTGGGCATTTCCACAGAAGTATTTGATAACTGGGTCGCTGAGCTTGGCCTGAAATAAGTAGTTAGCACCTGTAGAATCACTACAGTAGCTATAAATTTTATTACAAAAGAAAGGGAAAAAGATGAAAGGATTGAAAACCATTAAAAAGAGAGTTTTGTCAGCAATTCTTGCGGCAGCTCTTGTAATGACAGGTGTTTCTGTTCCCGGAGCAAAAATGGAAGCCCAGGCGGCTTTTGCCGGTGGAATGTTAAGCACTGCAACTTCTGCGACAGCAGAGAACAATGTTGTTATGGTAGATTTCGATGGCGGAACCATAAAAGGTAAGATTACATTCTTGGATGATGGTGTTTTCCGTTATAACGTAGACCCTAGCAACGAGTTTTCAGCATATGCCAAGAAAAACAATGCAACAGATACAGCTAAAATTCCGCAGTATCCTGATGATTCAGAGGCATATACACATCCTGAGGCTACTGTAAGTACGACTGATTCTGAAATCGTCATTACCTCAGGAAAAACAGAGATTAAATTTGAAAAGGCTACAGCAAAGATGAGTGTAGTCTATGATGGTAATGTCGTTATGCAGGAAAGTCAGGCATTATTGTTTAAAGATGGCAAATCAACTCAGACACTTGTAAAAAATAGCGAAGAAAACTTTTTTGGTGGTGGAACTCAGAATGGACGTTTCGTTCATACAGGTGAAATTATCAATATACAAAATAATGGCTGGGTAGATGGTGGAGTGGCTTCCCCTAGCCCCTTCTATTATACAAGTCAGGGTTATGGAATTTTACGTAATACCTTTTTTACAGGGTCATATGACTTTGGTAAAACACAGGATGGTGTAGTGACCACCGTACATAATGAAAATGAATATGATGCCTACTACTTCTTATCTGACGGAAAAGAAGATAAGGGTGAGGTAGTACAGGATATTTTACAGGGATATTTCCATGTAACAGGTAACCCTGTGTTATTACCGGAATATGGATTTTATGAAGGGCATTTAAATTGTTATAACAGAGATTCTTGGAGTGATGATGGTGATGATACTACCGGATGGGTAATTAAGGGTAGTGCCTCCGCAACTAATACAGCTGCTGATGATGAAAAAATTGCATCTGCGTATAGGGAATCAGGAGGTTCCGGTTATATCATTCCTGAAAATGTCGTAGTAGAAACTTTAAACGGTGAACTACAGGGAGTTCAAAATGATAAATTCCCTGCTGGAACAACAACCGATTATAAATATTCTGCAAGAGCAGTTATTGACCAATATGAAGACTATGATATGCCATTAGGATATTTTCTGCCTAATGATGGTTATGGCTGTGGTTATGGTCTTAACGGATATCAGAAGACTGGTGGAGTTGGAACTGCTGAACGTGAAGCTGCTATTAATGCTAATATTGAGAATTTGGCAGACTTAACTGAATATGCTGAAGATAAGGGCGTTGCTACCGGACTTTGGACACAGAGTAACCTTACACCTGATAATACCGGTAATACTGCATGGCATTTACTGAGAGACTTTGAAAAAGAAGTAAATCAAGGTGGTATTACTACATTAAAAACTGACGTTGCTTGGGTAGGTAGTGGTTCTAACTTTGCATTAAATGGTGTAAAATTCGCATATGATACCATTACTGAAGATAGAAGTTTCCGTCCTAATATTATTACCCTTTGCGGATGGGCAGGAACACAGCGTTATGGAAGTATCTGGACTGGTGATCAGACAGGAGGTAATTGGGAATATATTCGCTTCCATATCCCAACATTTATTGGTCAGTCACTGGCTGGAAATCCGAATATCGGTAGTGATATGGACGGTATTTTCGGTGGAAGTGCTATTATTTCTACCCGTGATACCCAGTGGAAAACCTTTGCGCCTCAGATGTTAAATATGGATGGTTGGGGAAGCTTTGCGAAAACTCCTCAGACTTTTGGTGATCCTTATACAGGAATTCACAGAATGTATCTGAAATTAAAAGCACAGCTGATGGCTTATATATATACAAGTGCAGCGTCGGCTTCTAATATAGATACAGGTAATGGAGACACAGGTCTTCCTATGATTCGTGCTATGTTCCTGGAATTCCCTACTGATAGCTATGCTGCTTCTAAGGATATGCAGTACCAGTATATGTTTGGTAATAATTTCTTAGTAGCTCCCATCTATCAGGAGACTAACATGGATGTTTCCGGTAATGATATTAGAAATGATATTTATCTTCCTGATTCTAATGAAATTTGGATTGATTACTTTACTGGTAAACAGTACCAGGGTGGACAGGTTATTAACGGATTTGAGGCACCAATATGGAAACTTCCATTATTCGTAAGAAATGGTTCCATTGTTCCTATGTGGGAAGAAAACAATAGTCCTACATCTATTAATAAAGAAAATAGAATTGTGGAATTCTGGCCGGAAGGAACAACAGAATATACCTTATATGAAGATGATGGTACAACAGCAAAATCTGAAATTGAAACAGTAGAAGGTTATGGTACAGTTAATAAAATTAACTATGGTGGAAATGTTCTTACAAAATTTACATCTGTAGTTAATGATGGTACAGCTACTTTAATTGCTGCAAAATCTACAGGAAATTACGAAGGATATAATAAGGATAAAAAGACAACTTTTGTTGTTAATGTATCTAAGGAACCTCAGGATGTAATTGCAACTAATGGTTCTACAGTTTTAGAAAAAGTAGTTGTAGGTAGTAAGACAGAATTTGATGGAGCTGAAGTTGCAGAAGGTAAGTTTATATATTATTATGATGAATCTCCTGCCATCGAAACCTATGTTTTACCGGTAGAGGATGAATTTATCGATATAATGAAGGATGAGACATCCACTCCTAAATTATATGTTAAATTTGCAACGACAGATTCTCAGGCTAATGAGCAGAAGCTGGTAATTAATGGTTTTGAAAATAAGGATGCTGGTGTAGGCAAAAACGAATTAAATTCCAACCTTCAGGTTCCTGCAAATTTAACTGATAAAACAGAGGCAAAAACCCCTACCAGCAATACCCTTACTTGGTCTCCGGTAGAGGGAGCTACTGTATACGAGCTGGAAATCGATGGTGTTATTCATTCTGCTGGTGCAGCTACCGAATTTGTACATGATGATCAGCCTTATAACTCAAAACATACATATAAGGTACGTGCAAAAAATGCTGATGGATATTCTGCTTGGTCTGATGCAATTGAAGCAACGACAGATTTAGATCCTTGGAGAGATGTACCTGCCGTTAAGAAAATCAGCTGGGATGGAAAAGAGTATGACCTTTCTGTTGAGAAGGATGTAAAGGATTTTGATCATTATGGTTCTTCTACGGTTGATAAGATGTTTGACCATATAGTTTCTGGGGATAACTATCACTCTAAAAGTAATATGGTTACCAACGCAGAAGAAAATCCTATTATTTTAGATTATGGTTACGCTTATAAGTTAGACAAATTAGAATATTATCCAAGAGAAGATATTGGAAAAGATTATATGGGTAATGGTACCATTTATCGTATGGATATATATACCAGCTTAGATGGTTACCATTGGACTATTCGTCACGACGGAACAGCGTCTCCTTGGGCATATACAAATGGAGCTACAGCAGTAGAGAATAAGAAAACTGTTTCCCTAAAAGGTGTTACAGCACGTTATGTAAAACTAGTATTAAAGCAATCTGCTGGTAATTTCTTTACAGCTACTGAATTAGCACTTTATAAAGAAGAGGGTAGTAAAGCTTTTGCGGTTGGTAGTACTCTTGGAAATATGATTCTCCAGGACGGTGACTATACTAATATGAAGAATTACCTTGGTCTTTCAACCAAAGATGCTGATTGGGGTCAGGTATCGGGTGCAGACTTGAATGGTAATGGATACTACGATGTATATGATTATGCCTTTACAATGTTTAACATGAACGGTGGAACTTTAAAAACCGGTAAGGTTAGTGGGGATATTTTCTTTATTCCCAGCAAAACAGAAGTTCAGGCAGGTGAAACCTTTACTGTAGATGTATATGCAAATAATGTAGAAAACTTAAATGCCTTTGGTGAGGTTATTAAATACAAGAAAGATAAGGTTACATTTGAAAGTGTAAGTCAGTCTCTTGTAAATATTGGTCAGATGGAAAATCTTACCATGGGTAAAGTGCATGAGGACGAGGCCTTTATAGATCTTGCATTTGCCAATAATGGAAATCAGGAAACCTTCAGTGGATCAGGAATCCTTGCAACTATTACTATGAAAGCTGTAGAAGCAGGAAAAGTAAGTGAAGCGATGGAATTAGGTAAGATTACTCTGATTGGTCCGAAATTTGACTTTAAGGTAAGTAATAGTCTTGCTACACCGATACTTCCTGAGTTAAATGACGGTGTAGGTGGAGAGTACAGATATGGTACAGACTTTAACTTAACTATGACCAACGATGTACTTACTGAAGATCCGTCAAGTAGAGATGCACAGAACCAGCCTATTTATAATGTTACTAAATTAATTCAATCAAATACTTATGATAAGCTTTTTGATAAACAAGTTAATCGTGATGATTTCCAGTTTAAATTGAATACTGAAACAAATTATGAAAAAGTTTATCCTGATTACATTACATTACCTACTACTTTAACCTTTGCACTTAAGGGCGATAAGAAAGTAGAGACTGTAAAGGTATATAATGCAAACTATGCCAATGGATATGTAACTAAGGCAAATGTTGTATTTACCTATGATGGTGGTAGCAAGAGTGATCCTGTAGAACAGGAAGTTACAAACAGAACAGATTATACAGTTCTCACTTTTGACAATCCTTCTCCTGAAAATAAGGTTATCTCAGTAGATGTTATTGTAACTGAAGCTGTAACCGGTAGTGGTACAGTTGTAAATCATATGTTAACTCTTACTGAAATTCAGATTTTCGGCTCTGTTATAACAGGAACTGGAGGAGAAGAGGTACCAGAAGAACCAAACACAGAGGGAACTAATCCGGCAGCTGAAGAAGGAGAGGGATCGGGAGAAGAAGCTGAAACAGTTTCTGCTAACAACTTCAAGTATCAAGATGACTTCACAGTTACCATGACTAATCCCAAACGTGAACAAGATAATGGTAACAACGTAGTAGAACTTACACAGGGTGGTTCCTATGACAGATTATTTAATGGTGATTTAACGAATAGAGATGATTTCCAGTTTAAATGGGATACTCCTGGTAATTACGTTTCTACTGGAAAGTTACCGGGTTATGTTAAATTACCTACAACAATGCACGTAAATATGACTGAGGCAAATGAAATAGCAACTGTTTCAATTCAAAACGGTGCATTAGGTAATGGATATGTTACAAGTGCTAAAGCCAAGTTTAATTACGAGGGCGGAAGTGCCAGTGAAGAAATCACACAGACAATAGCAGAAAAAGTTGCTGATCACAAATTTGAATTTGTAAATCCTAGTCAGGAGCTTAAGGTAACTTCCGTAGAAGTAACTATCCTTGAAGCAGATAAAGATGGAGATGCCTTTGCTTTATCTATCGCAGAAATGCAGGTGACTTATCCGGGTACTACTGTACCTGTTACAGCAATTGCAATTGCTGAGAACCAGGTAAAACAGCTTTACAAGGGTGAAACGACAGATATTAAGGTCGTATTTACACCTGAAAATGCTTCCAACCCTTACTATACTGTTTCAAGTAATGATATAAGTAAAGTAAGAGTAGTAACATTGACAGATGATCAGGGGCTTCCTGTTTATAAACTCTATGGAGACCAGAGTGGTACAGCTACCATCACAGTAACAGCATTAGAAAGTGCAGATAGTGAAAATCCTATTACAGCTACTTTTGAAGTTACTGTATTAGAGGGAGCTAATAAAACAAAATTAATTGATGCAATCCAGAAATACAGCAGCTTAAACAGAAAATTCTATACTGAAGAAAGCTTTGCAAACTTAGAAGAAAAGCTTGCAGCAGCTAATACTGTAAAAGAAGATGTGGCAGCTGATGATGCAGCTGTAAAAACAGCATTAGATAACTTGAATCTTGCATTCAACTTGTTAGAGGAATCTCCGGTAACACTGATTGCTGATATTACAGGATTTAAAGTAGAAGCACCTCACTCAGACTCCAATCTTCCTGAAAAAGTTCTTGACTATCAGGAAGGAACTTTCTGGGAATCACCTTATGGCGGAAATGAATTCTTCCTTCCTAAGGAATTAAAATTCACATTAGATGGAACTTACAATTTAGATAAAATTGAAGTTGTTAAGAATAGTGCCGCAAATGGTAAATTACTGAAATTCGAAGTATTAGTAAGTAAAGATGGAGTAGATTACTATTCTGTAGGAACCAAAGAAACCCCAGCTACAGAAAGCAATCCCTATATCCGTCTGGATGAACAGGGAATTACTCACGTAATTGTTCGACTTCTTCAGGCTTGTCAAGGTGAGCAACAAGTGCAGTACGTACGTGTATCAGACGTTAAATTCTATGGTGTTAAACAGGGAGCAGGTGAAGAACCTGGTCAAGATCCTAGCGTAGATCCTGAATTAGATTACGGTGATATTACTGAAGAAGATAGAGTAGATCTCACTTCCATCCCTGGCAAGATTTGGTTAAAGGGTCTTACAGATAAGGCTTATACAGGAAGTAAAGTTACTCAGAAATTCCGTGTATATGACGGAAATGTAATGTTAAAAGAAGGTGTTGATTATACTGTATCTTACAAGAACAATGTAAATGCAAGCACAGGAGCAAGTGCAACCTTTGATAAGAATAAACCTACAGTAACCATTAAAATGAAGGGTAACTATAAAGGTTCTCAGAGTATTAACTTTAATATTCTTCCACAGAGTCTTAATGTTGAAGCTGTAACAGTAGATGCAGTTACAAAGACAATAAGTGCAAAAGAACCTACTCCTGTAGTTTACTGGAATGGTAAAGCCTTAAAGGCTAAAAAAGATTTTACTGTTACCTATAACTATGGAGATAATGGTAGTGCCGGACAGGCAGGAACCTATAGTATTACAATTAAAGGTATTAATAACTTTACAGATGAAAAAGTAGGAGTTTCCTATACAGTATCTAATACAGCTGTTTCCTTGGCTAAAGCAACTGTTGCCATTGATAAGGCATATAAGAGTGTAGTATGGGATGGAAATGGTGCTACTATTCCTGCGGATAAAATTACGGTAAAAGTTGGTAAGAATGTTGTAGATCCAAGTTTCTATGTAGTAAAATATGCTAACAACAAGGTAGTAGGTACTGCCTACTTAATCGTAGAGGCTAATCCGGAAGCTAATAATGAACAAGTTAGCTATACAGGAAGCAAACGTGCAACCTTCAAAGTAACAGGAACTGCAATGAAGGCTGTAGAAGTAGTAGGTATGCCTAACCCCGCACAATTCCCTTATGAAGGAAAAGCTATTGAGCCTATAGGAATGGCTGATGTTAAGGTTAAGTTAGGAGACAAAGAACTGGTAGCCGGAACAGACTTCACAGTTACCTACAAGAACAATGCAAAACAGGGTAAGGCAACCATGACCTTAACAGGTAATGCAGCTGCTGGATTTACCGGAACTAAGAGTGTACCATTTACGATTGGTAAAGGTCAGTTGGATGCTTCTATGCTGAAATTTGTAGGTACTACAGAAGTTACAGCTGCAACCCAGGAAATCACCGTTCCATTTACCCAGGGTGGTACAAAGCCTGCAGTGAAGGTTATGGCTAACGGTAAAGAGCTTGTATTAGGAACTGACTATACTGTTGCTTACTCCAATAACAAAAAAGTAGACCAGATGGCTACCATTAAGATTACAGGAAAAGGAAACTATGCAGGAACAATTACAAAAGATTTCAAGATTGTTAAGAAGAATGCATCCAGTGGAGAGATTTCTGTAGTAGTAGCAGATAAGGTTGAAAATCTGAAAGCTAAGACAAATGGCTGGAAAGCTACTTTCAAAGTTGTTGATATTTCAGGAAAAGCTTTAACAGCTAATAAAGATTATGTAAAAGAAGCAAAATACACAGTAATTTCTTCTAAGGATAATGCTTATGAAGCCGGATATGTAATTCAGCCTGGAGATAAGATTCCTGCGGGAACTAAGATTAATGTTGAAGTAACATTAGCAGGAGATAACTTTGAAGGAACTGTAAGCGGTGAATACACCATTCTTGGAGCAAACTACGATATCAGCAAAGCAAAATTTACAATTTCCGGTAAGGACTATACAGGAAAACCTGTAACCTTAACTGACGATGATATCAAAATTGCTATTAAGAAATTAAACAAGGACGACCTTGTATTAGGTCAGGACTACGTAATTGTTGAACCCAGCTATACCAACAACGTTAAGAAGGGAACTGCAAAAGTAACCTTAAAGGGTATTGGTGACTTTGGTGGAACTAAGACAGTAACCTTCAAGATTGGACAGAGAGATATCGCTAAGAATTTATTTGAAGATTTATTCAACTGGATTTTTGGATAAGAGACAGCTCTGAAAAATCAAATTAAATAATTCAGCTTATAGAGCTGTAACCAAAGGAGTCGTCAGAAATGACGGCTCCTTTTTTTATCATAAAGATTGACAGAGCCGAACGGCATAAAGGTATGGTATCAGGTAAATAACTCGCCTATATAAACATTAACACCACCCATAATGGGTGGCGAATTATA
>JAFYWD010000139.1 GCA_017558205.1 Lachnospiraceae bacterium
CAGAGGTGAATCCGGGAGAATATAAGGAGCTTAAAATTTATGGCATCATGAAATTTGATGTGGAGCAGTATAATATTGAAGAAATCGGAAATCTTTCCGTGATGCGTGTGAATATGGGATTGATGCAAATGGGTACCTTTGTTATTACACCAAAAGATAAGAATCTGCCTTTGTTATCTACAGATTATATGTATATCCTGGGAAATCGTAAAGCCTACCTGGAGTTATATGATCTGGTAGAGGAAAAGGATGCTCAATATACAGCCTTGTTAACAGCACTTACAAATACCTTGGCAGGCTTTGAGGAATTGGAGGATGTTGAAACTACTCCTGCCTGGTATCAGGATTTGCTGACGGTAACCTCATATAAAGGCGGAAAAGCTGACGCAGATTCAAGATTACAGGAAATGCTGACAGAAAGCCTGAAAATTTACATGGAGAATTCCAAAGAATTTCCACTGTTGGATGAGGCAGCAAAACAGGAGAAAATCAGAATTACTAAAGAATATACTGACGGTTTGATTGAAAAAGGCGGAATTTCTACAGATGTCTTTAAAAAAGCATTGGGAGATGAAGTAACCCGTGAGTTTTTTGATGGTGTATTTTTTGGGACAAAAGCAGAGTGAAAGGAATTTTAAGAAAGAGAGGAGAGGGGTATTAGTTGTATAGAAGTACTCCGGTAAAAATGAAAAAGCCAAAAAGTTTTGATTTTAAGAAAAAACCTAAAAATCCTTCTATTTTAATGTATGCAGCCAAGTGGATTATCAGCTTTCCGGATTTAAAAAACAGAGATTTTCATTTGGAAAAAATAGGTATGGAGGGACTGAAGCCACCTTACCTGCTACTGGTAACCCACTCATCTATGGTAGATTTTAACGTTATGGTAAAGGCTACTCATCCGGAAAGGATCAATAATGTGATGACCCTGGAAGGCTTTCAGACTTATACCGAGCCGTTAATGAGATCCTTGGGGGTAATAGGAACCAGAAAATATATTAATGATGTCAATCTGGTAAAAAATATTAAATACTCTCTGGAAAAGCTGCGAAATATCTTTGTGCTTTTTCCGGAGGCCAGATATTCCCTGGATGGCTGCACCTCCTATATTCCTGCCTCCACCGAAAAGCTGATTAAGATTATGAAGGTACCGGTGGTAGTTCTGAAAATACAGGGGAATTTTATTACCTGCCCTCAATGGAATAAAATAAATAAAAAAACAAAAATAGAATCACAAATGGTGCAGATAATAACTGCAGAGGAATGTAAAACTCTTACGCTGGAAGAAATCAGGGAAAGAATAGAAGAGCATTTTGTTTATGATGATTTTAAATGGCAATGGGAAAATAGGGTAAGTATTACTCATCCTAAAAGAGCGGAGGGACTTCATTGTCTTCTTTATAAATGCGCTAACTGTAAAGAGGAGGGCAAGATGGAATCAAAAGGCCATATTTTGCATTGTACCTCCTGTGGAAAAAGCTGGGAAATGGATGAATATGGCAGATTAAAGGCAGTTGAGGGAATTACGGAGTTTTCACATATTCCGGATTGGAGTAACTGGGAAAGACAGTGTGTAAGAAAAGAGCTGGAGGAAGGAAGTTATTATTTTGAAGATCAGGTAAGGGTAGAAACCCTTCCCGGCTCCCGTCGTTTTTATAAGCAGGGCTGTGGAACCTTAATACAGACAAAGGAAGGAACTACCTTAAAATGTAATTATTACGGTGAGCCTTATACTCTCTTTCGAAGTGCCAAAAGTCTGGAAAGTATGCATATAGAATATGATTATCTGAAAAGGGGAGACTGTGTAGATATCTCTATACCGGAGGACAGCTTCTGGTGTTATGTGTCCAAAAAAGATTGCATTACAAAGCTTTCCTTTGCTACGGAAGAAATGCATAAGCTGGCTTGTGGCAAAATGGAAGGAAAATTGTAAATAAAGGTTGCAACGAATAAAGTAATAATCTATACTTTATCATGTAGTATTAAAAACTATATGCGAAACGGAGAGAAAAAAGGTGCAGATTATTACAGATTCATCTACATTGTATACCATTGAACAGGCAAAAGAAAAAGGTTTTGAAGCAGTACCCTTGTGCATATCTATCGGAGACTGGGACGGAAAGGATCTCCATATGGATTATGACAGATTTTATGACAGGATTAAGACAGGAGTACATCCAAAGTCCTCTCAGCCGGCGCTGGGAGATGTAATCGATACTTTTGAAAAATATGCAGAGGAAGAAATCTTAAATATTTCCATGGCAGATGGTTTGTCAGGTACCTATCAGACGGCCTGTAGTGCCCGTGAAATGGTAGCGAATAAAGAGAAGATAACAGTCTTTAATTCAAAAACCCTTTGCGGTCCTCATCGTTATATGACGGAAATGGCTCAGAAAATGAAGGAAGAGGGAAAAAGCATTAAGGAAATTTTAGATTGGCTGAAGCAAAAGACAACAGAAACAAAGTCCTGGCTCATACCTCAGGATTTTGAGTTTTTAAAAAGAGGAGGCAGAATGAATGCTTCTGCAGCTGCCATCGGCTCTGTTTTGAAATTAAAGCCAATTCTTACTCTTACAAAGGATGCCAAGCAATTAGATAAATTTGCAGTAAAAAGAACCTTTTCTTCCGCGGTAAAAACCATTCTTGCCAGCCTGGAGGGAATGGAAATGGGGAAGGATTATATTTTTTATGTAGTTCATGCCAGAGCTAAAAAAGATTGTGAAACAGCCGTAAAAATGATCCGTGAAATGTTCTCGGAGGTAGAAATCCAGTGTTATGAATTAAGCCATGCCTTTATTACACAGGGTGGACCGGAATGTGTGGCAATTCAATATATAAAAAAATAAAAGAATCCGCAGGAAAGCTTCCTGCGGATTTTTCAGATTGAAGTATAGAATCATGACAAGAAAACATTGAAAAAATCAGGTAAAAAGATATAATTGTAAATAAAGAGATGGGTGATGAATTGTCCATGATTAATTACCTGCTGATTGGTCATGAGAGAAGGTATAAAGTATTACCTGAAGGGAAGGTGCAAGGGGATGATTTTTACAAATGAAAAATGTGTGGGGTGTAATAAATGTATCCGATCCTGTCCTGTGTTAACGGCAAATGTAGCAGAACAGGATAAAATCAGTGTAAATGAGGAAGTGTGTATCGAGTGCGGAGCCTGCTTTGATAATTGCAGACATGATGCCAGGGATTTTAGGGATGATACGGAAAGCTTTTTAGAAGATTTGAAAAAGGGGAAGAAGCTTTCTGTGATTGTGGCGCCGGCATTTATTGCCAATTATCCCAAGGACTATAAAAAGATTTACGGCTATCTGAAATCATTAGGGGTGGAACATATTTACAGTGTAAGCTTTGGTGCTGATATTACAACCTGGGCTTATATTTCTTATTTAAAGCAAACAGGGAAAACAGGCATGATCAGCCAGCCCTGTCCTGCGATTATTAATTATGTTGAAAAATATCAGCCGGAATTGATTTCCAAGCTGATGCCTATACATAGTCCTATGCTGGCGGAGGCTGTATATTTGAAAAAATATTTGAAGGTAAAAGAGGATTTAGTATTTTTAAGTCCCTGTATCGCAAAGCATTTGGAGATACATGATGATAATACCAAAGGAATGGTAAAATATAATGTCACCTTTAAAAAGCTGTTGGAGGCCATCGGAAATTCCTACAAGACAGCTAAGGAGGCTGAGGAAGAATCACGATACGGATTGGGAGCCAGGTATCCTAAGCCGGGAGGACTGAAAGAATGTGTCCATTTCTTTTTAGGAAGTACTACGGCGGTATTACAGGTGGAAGGAGAAGCGGAAGCCTATAAATTTTTAAAGGAATATGCAGAGAGAAGGAATAACCATCCTCTGCTGGTGGATATTTTAAATTGTCAAAAGGGGTGTATCCGGGGAACGGCAACGGATGAGGATATTGATGATATTGATGTGGAGCTGGCCATTAATGAAATGAATAAGCTGGCCATCAATAAAAAGAGGCCCACAGGAGAGGAAAAATATAATCCCTGGAATCTGGCTCTGCCTTATGAAAAACGCTGGGAGTACTTTTGCAGGCAATTTAAAGATTTGGATATCAATGATTTCAAAAGAAATTATACCAATAAAAAAGTAGATATTAAACTTCCTGATAAGGCAGAAGAGGATAGGATTTTCAGGGATATGGGAAAACTGGATAAAAGCTCCCGGGAAATTGACTGTTCCTGCTGTGGCTATGAAACCTGTAGAGACATGGTAAATGCTATTTATAACGGAAGTAACCACAAAGAAAATTGTATCCATTATATCAAGGCATTGGTGGAGGATGAGAAGAAGAAGGTAGAGGCTATTCATCAGGAAAATGTGGAAGAACAGGAAAGAAAAAATAATAGTTTGAGTATAATTATTGATAGATTTTCTGTATTAAATGACAGCATTAACAGTCTGGCAGAGGTTAACAATATGACAGCTAATGATGCTAGCATGGTAGCCCAGGTTATTAAAGAGGTGACAGAAAAATGTGAGGCTATTAATGAATCCCTGGAGCTGCTGGTTGACTTTACCAATCTTTATATCAACAGTAATAAGGATATCGCGGGCATTGCCAATAAAACCAATCTTTTAAGCTTAAATGCCAGTATTGAGGCTGCAAGGGCAGGTGAAATGGGCAGAGGCTTTGCGGTAGTGGCAGAAGAAATCAGAGGTCTGGCTTCTTCCACCAAGGAATTAATAGAGAATAATGATAAGCAGGCAGACCAGACACTGCCTAAGATCTCAGCCAGTATAGAGATGATTAAAAATCTCCTGGATAGTATTCATGAATTAAGTGAGCATGTGACGAATATTGCAGCTACCACAGAAGAAATTTCTGCACAAAGTGACAGCATCAGTACCTTGTCTGAGGAGATTAAGGATGAGGTAAATAAAATTTAACAGTAGGAAAACAGTAAAAGGATAAATAGTGGTAACAGTTCTCTCACGACCAATCACTTTGCTGATTGGTCATGAGAGAAAGAGTAACAAATTTCGTACGAAAAGAGAGAAACAGGCGAATTGGAAGAGAAGGTTTCATAAATCAAATTTAGATATGGGGCGGATTACAGCAGACATCAAAGTAAAGGAAAGTATGTTGGAGGAGGCAAAAAGACTTGTCAGTGAGAAGAAAGTTTTTTTGGAAGAGGTAATCATTGGTTACTGCCGTTTTATGCATGGAACAGAAATGGCAGGGGAAGCCCGGGGGTCTTATATACAGGATCAGAGTTTTCGGACAATTACCTGTATGTTTAGCAGGAATGCTATTTTACAGGTAAACTGCGAGGTGTCAGGTTGTTACCATTCCTACCGTGGTTACTATAGTGCCTCCCGACTATGTGTTCATACACTGGCCTTATTATTATTGACGGAAGAATATCTGCAGAAATATAATCCCGGAGATACTACAGATTCGGCAGGTCAATCGCTGCTTGGAAGCTTTCGGACGAAGCAGGGATTAAAGTTCTTAGAAGAGCAGGAAAATGAAATTTTTGATTTAAAACTGGAGCCCATGCTGGAAAAGGAAGAAATAAAACAGCGAATTTCTTTGTATGGAGAACGTCTTGATAATTTTTATGATTTACTGAAGGACTGTCTCGTGTCCTGTACGGATAAAACAGGAAGGAAAGCTGCGAAAACCTCCTACTTATTATGTGACGGTAAGCCAAGGTTTTCATTAAAAATAGAAAAAGATGTAGATGGGAATATATTTTTCATGGAATCAGAGTATCAGGAAAAGCACCCCAGCTGATTCAGGGAGTACAGTATCATTACTATTTTACGAAGGAAGCCTTCCATAGAATTTCAGAAGATACAGCACGTGAGATAGAACCCCTTTTGGACTTGGAAAAACTGGAAGAAATACGGTATGCAAAGCTGGAGACTGAACAGCAGAGAATCTATGACGGACAGGTTGTTCATATGAGAAAAATGCTGGAAGCACAAAAGGGTGAGGAGTTCCAGAAAAATAAATTGCAGGTATTGGCAGAGCTGACAAAAATTCGTCAGATTTGTTGTGACCCGGAATTATTATTTGAAAAGTATACCGGAGGATCTGCCAAACGTGATGTCTGTATACAGCTGATTCAAAGTGCCATAGAAGGGGAACATAAAATTTTAGTTTTTTCTCAATTTACTTCTATGCTGGAATTGCTGGAACAGGAGCTTAAAAAAGCTAAGATTGATTATTTTAAAATTACGGGGGAAACACCAAAACAAAAAAGAGTAGAAACGGTAAATACCTTTAATGGTGATACAACACCTGTATTTTTAATCTCTCTGAAAGCCGGGGGAACAGGTCTTAATCTTACAGGAGCTGACGTAGTAATTCATTATGATCCCTGGTGGAATCAGGCGGCACAGAATCAGGCAACAGACCGCGCTCATCGCATCGGTCAGACAAAAACCGTAACTGTGTATAAACTCATCGCCAAAAATACTATCGAAGAAAAGATAGTAAAGATACAGGAATCAAAAAAAGATTTGGCTGATGCTATTCTCAGTGGTGAAAATGGAAGCATTACCCAGATGAATAAGGAAGAGATCATGGAGCTTTTGGAAATATAAAGCAAAAATAAACCATTGTCAGGAGCGTCCCGTTTTCAGAAGAAGAATAGGATATCAGAGGCAGGGTCATTTGGGAAAAAGGAAATTTTAGAATTAAGGAGTGAATCTTAGGATTTACTCCTTAAAAATATTTTGGGAATAATTACTTCATTATTGGAAATAGACTTTAGACGCCTAAGATGATACAATAATAACGGAACCAAAACAAAGGAGGATTACTCATGCCAAGAATAATTGATTTATTTGCCGGTTTAGGTGGGATTAGACTTGGATTTCAGCAAGCTATGGACGAACTTGGATTAGAAACAGAATGTGTTTTTTCGTCAGAAATAAAGCCATATGCAATTCAGGCATATCACGGATATTATGGTGAAGAAGAGATATTTGGAGATATTACTTGCGTCAATACTGATCAGGATATTCCGGATTTTGACTATTTGTTAGCCGGATTTCCTTGTCAGCCATTTAGTTCAGCAGGAAATAGAAATGGATTTGCAGATACAAGAGGAACACTTTTTTTTGAGATTGAAAGAATACTTCAAGATAAGATCAATGCAAATCACCCTGCCAGAGGTTTTTTACTTGAAAATGTAGAGGGACTAATTAATCATGATAATGGGAATACATTAAATACAATTATTACGCATTTAGAGCAGTTAGGCTATCATGTTAGTTATAATTTACTGGACTCGAAAAACTTTGGTTTGCCACAAAGTCGAAAAAGAGTATATATTGTAGGTTCCCTTGATGAAGAAATAAATCTTGAAGGATTTGAAGAAAGAAAAGCTGTTCTGGGAGATATATTACAACAGGGATTACCAACAGTAGATACTGAATTTACCAGAAGATTGTTTGAAAATTATACTCCTCAGGAAGTAATTGGAAAGTCAATAAAAGACAAACGTGGAGGAAATAATAATATTCATTCGTGGGATATTAATTTGAAAGGGAAGACTTCTCAATTAGAAAGAAAATTACTGGATGCACTTTTAAAGGAGAGACGAAAAAAACATTGGGCCGAAAAAATAGGTATTAAATGGATGGATGGGATGCCGTTAACAGAGAACCAAATCAGAACATTTTTTGATGTTCCCGAATTGCACGAACTATTGGAACATTTAACGGAAATGGGGTATTTGGTATATGAATATCCAAAAGAACAGATGAAAGCTGAAAATGGAACTGTGAAAAGAGTGCCGGACGTATCAAAGGAAAGAGGATATAATATTGTTGCCGGTAAACTATCATTTGAATTTTCGAAGATTTTAGATCCGAAAGATATTGCCCCCACTTTAGTAGCAATGGACGTAGCTAAATTAGGTATTGTTGATATAGACGGTATTCGTAGATTAACTATTAGAGAATGTCTTAGATTATGCGGATATCCGGATGAATATAGTTTGGATATGATTGCAGAAACAGATGCTTTTGACTTATTAGGAAATACAGTTTGCATTCCTGTAATCAAAGATATTGCAATAAGAATGGGTAGAAGCTACTTGAACAATGAAGGAGAAAGGTAGTATGAGATTAACCGCACGAGAAATATACGATAGATTAGTAAATGATGACCATATACTCAAATTAGAGGGGCAGATAAAATTTTATTTAGGAGATGTAAATATCATTGTAAAGCAAAAGGATGTAGTAGGTAATATCATGCAAGAGTGGTTGCAGGGTTGGTTAGATGCAAGAGGAATTGAGCATGCACTAAGTGAAAATACCCAGATGCCACCGGATTTCTTTTTAGATCCGGATGATAGAACTAAAGGTTTATTAGAGGTAAAGGCTTTTAATAGAAATGGATCACCGGGATTTGATATTGCAGATTTCAGAATGTATGCTTCAGAAATTCAAGAAAAACCATATATGCTGGATGTGGATTATCTCATATTTGGTTACGATATGAACGATAATGGTGTTGTGACTATAAAAGATGTTTGGTTGAAAAAAGTATGGCAAATAACAAGAAGGATGGAAAATTATCCTATCAACCTACAAGTAAAGGAAGGGGTAATACATAAAATCAGACCGGGAGTATGGTATAGTGAAAGAATTACTGATTATGCTATTTTCGAATGTCTTGAAGATTTTATTTCCGCTATTGAAGAAACAACGTTTAAGGAGCCTAAGTTGCGTAGTTCTATTGCATCTACGTGGTTGGCAGTATTCCAAAAAAATTATAAGGCATGGTGTGGAAAAGAGTTAAATATTCCACGCTGGAATGATATAAAAGATAAGTACGACCTTGTATCAGATAAAAAAAGGGAAAAAGCACGAGAGAGGCTGGAAATAGTTACTATACAAAAACAAAAAATTGAAGCACGAGTACTTAAGTATCAACAAGATATTATCGAGGCAAAAACTGATAAGCAAAAGGAAAAAGCAAAGCTGGGATTAGAAAGAGCAATGAATTCACTGGAAGTAGCATTAAAAAAAGTTGCTGATGCACAAGTTCAATATAATGTGTGGATAAAATCCTAAATTATATATAGAAAGTCCGTAGGGAATAGAGTTGTAATAGGTTCAGCCATGGCCAATTATCATTGTGATTGGTCATGGCTGAACCTATTACATAGATTTTATAAGTGGGTGATGTCAGGCAATTTTTGGACTGGAAAAATAAGCATTGCAGGCGTATAATGTTAAATATAACATTTATTGTTAAATAGATAACAAGAGGGGAAAAGAAAAATGAAAGTCGGAAAATGGAAAAACAGGCTGTTATCAACAGTTTTATGTCTCAGTTTGTTGATATCTAACTTATCAATTTCATCCTATGCAATGGAAATTGATACCTTGGGCAGTAAGGAGGAGGCAGGACTGCAGGAAGTATCAGGAAATGATGCGGTGCTCCAAGAAGAGGTGACTGAAGCTGCAGTAGAGGAATTGGTACCTATTACAGAAGTATTGTCTGAAGAAAATTCAGAACAGTGTTTTTCTGATATACAGG
>JAFYWD010000140.1 GCA_017558205.1 Lachnospiraceae bacterium
GGACAGTGACGATTACCTTTCCCTGGATTTTTATCGTCCCATGATTCAAAAAGCGGAGAAGGACCAGCTGGAGATCGTAGCGAATACTACAATCTTAAGAGAAGCAGATGGCTCGTTCCATCAGTATACCTTGCATAAAATCTGTCTGGAGGAGGAGCTTTCCGGAGAAGAGGTGGCAGACACCTTTTTTGGTCAGGGAGGTGCCTGTTATGCCTGGCATACCATATGGAATAAAATTTACAGGAAATCCCTATGGGATTCCTGTCAGGCAGATTTTAAGCGCTTAAATCAGCATATTATTATGACTGAGGATATTGCTTTCTCCGGTATTTTGTTTTTTAAAGCAGGAAGCTTTGCGGGAATCAATTGCGGAGCCTATTATTATTGTAAAAATAGCGAAGCATCTACAAATACGGAAAAAATCAGCTGGCGCAAGTTTGAAAAAAATGTAAAGGATATCGCTTCTGTTTTTGATTTTCTAGAGGAAACCTTAGAGCGTTATCAGGCATCCTCAGAAATCATGACAGGTGTAAGAAATTACAGACGGCGATATGCCAGAATGTGGAGTGATCTTTATTCCCATGAGTTTCAGGGAGGAGAATACGACCGGGAGGCAGAAAAATTAATAGAGCGTATTTCCGGGAAAGAGAACTTTATTGCCGAGGAGAAGGCTTGCTTTTTTGAATGGACAAAATCAAAGCTGGAAAATTCCTTGGAGGAAATCAGAAAGTCAATTGCGGATAAAGACAGCAAGGTAATCAGCTTTGACATTTTTGACACCTTAATTTTAAGAACGGTATGGCAGCCTGAGGATGTGTTTTGTCTGATGCAGAAGTCTTTTGAACAGATTTGTCCGGAAATTGCCGGCTATAGTTTTGTAACGGCAAGAAAAGAGGCGGAAAGCATCTGCAGAAGAAAAATCCGGGAAAGCAGACCTGAGTGGCAGGATGTAACATTAACAGAGATTTATGAAACCTTACAGCAATACTTGGATATTTCAGAAGAGCAAAAAAAGAAATTAAAAGCATTGGAAGAGAATACGGAGCTGGAAGTTATCCGTGTGAGAAAAACAGGAAAGCATTTGTTGGATTTTGCTTTAAATATGGGAAAGAAGATAATATTAACTTCTGATATGTATTTGGAAAGGCCGGTAATTGAAAGAATCTTGAAAAAATGCGGTTATGGAAAACTGCCTATATTCTTATCCTCTGAGGTACGACTGGTAAAGTTTGATGAGGGGGATCTTTTTAAATATGTGGCGGAGGAAGCCGGGATAGCGCCGGAGGAGCTTCTTCATATTGGGGATAATTGGAATGTGGATATCCTGGGGGCTAAAAAGAATGGAATAAAGACAGCCTTCCTTCCCAAGACAAAGGATGTTTTTTGTAATTCCTATAAACCTAATTCCACCAATTCGTTGTCCTCTGTAGGTAATATTGCAGGAAATTATATGACTACCTGGAATGCCATGAATAAATCCATTGCTTATCGTTCCATGACGGCACTGGCAGCCAATCGTTTATTTGATAATCCCTTTGTCTCCTGGAACAAGAAAAGTGATTTTGATGCCAATCCTTATAATATGGGCTACTATGCTTTGGGAATGCATTTAGCAGGCTTGTGTGTATGGATGGGCAGTCTGGTGAAAGAGAAGGGAATCAGTAGAATCAGCTTTCTTGCCAGAGACGGATATTTGCCTCAAAAAGCATTCAGGCTCTTACAAGATTATCTGAAGCTGGAACATGTGGAAACTAATTATGTACCATGTTCAAGAAAGTCTCTGATGCCCTGGATGATTGCAGATAAAAGGGGATTGTTAAATTTACCTGTAAAACATTCCAGTCATACACCAAGGAGTATGCTGGGTTTATTAAGCTGCTGTAGTAAAACGATAGATAAAAAAGCTTTGGAGGAGCTTCTTTTTCAGGCTGAAATAGATCCTGAAAACTGCTTTTTAGAGAAAGAGTCTTATATCAATTTTATGAAATGGTTTTCTGAAAACTTATTTTCAGAACAAAAGCTGGAGGAAGAAAAGAAAAAGGTATCAGGCTATTACCAAAGTATGATTGCTGAGAATTCTTTTGTATTTGATTTAGGATACAGTGGCCGTATTCCTGCGGCCTTGTCCCGAAGTCTTGGTTATCCGGTAATTTACGGTTATGTTCATGGAGAGCCGGGAAGTACCGAGCATTATATACGAAGGGAAGGGCTTCAGCTGTATACTATGTATGATTACCTTCCGCCGAACAGGGATTTAATCAGGGAAATGTTTTTATCAGAGCCTAATAATCAATGTATAGGCTTTAAGGAAGAGAATGGAGAGATTCTTCCTGTTTTGGAAAAGAAAGAAATTCAGTATTCCCAGCAGTTTGTTTTTGAGCAATTGGAAAAGGGAGCCATGACTTTCATTAAGGATTATTTAGAGGCCTTTGGGGAAAAAATAGAATATGGGGAAATTAATCCAATGATAAGCTCTATGCCCTTTGAAGGCTTACTGGTAGCAAGCAATGCAGTTGATCATCAGGTGTTTGCAACTACAAATTCCGAAGATTTGATTTACGGGAACTGTTCCGCCATATCCATGGCTGATTTTTGGAACGGTCTCAGTGACGACAGCTCCTGTATCAGAAAAAGCTATGTGTTCGGTGATGGTA
>JAFYWD010000141.1 GCA_017558205.1 Lachnospiraceae bacterium
AGGAAGTGTACTTCCGATTGCTTCATAGGTTACGCTTCCATCTTCCGCTTTTACAACTTTTTCGTAAGTAGCTTCTTTTGTATAGTCAGTACCTGCTTTAAGAGCTTTTCCGTCAGCATCGTATACCTTGAAGGATTTCTGCTGCCACTTATCATTCTTAAGGACAACATCTTTTGCTACAATAGCAACTCCTTCGCTGTCAATACTCTTAGCTGCAACTGCAAAATTGAGAACAGCTCCTCCGGCATAGTTTCCTTTACCTTTAATTGTTGCCGTGGCTTCTTTGGCTGTTGTAGCTTTCTTATTCTTTGCATAAGCTACAGTATAGTCTGTACCTTCTTTCAGTGTACGGCCATTTACTACAACTGCTACCTGAGGTTTTGCTCCACCCTTCATAATAGGTGCCAAATCACTTCCTGATACAAAACTGATATCATTTTTCACGATATTAGCTGCTGTAATCTTATAAGTTACTTTCTTGGTTCCTGTGTAACCTTCTGCAGGATTTCCTGTGAGGGTGGCTGTTGCTGTTCCCTTATTTTCATTCTTTGTATAAGTTACAGAATAATCCTGAGAATCTAAGGTTGTTTTTCCGTCTGCAGAAGTTACGGTTACACCTGTTTCCTCTAAAAGCTTGATAGCTTCTCCACGATAAGGATAACCTCCTGCATTAGCTGAAGGAATATTTACTTTAACACTGCTCATAGCAGTTCCGTTAATCTGGAAGGTAATACGTTTCTGTCCGTGGAATTTAAATTCGGGATTTTCTTCACTTCCACCCATTCCTTCCAGAATCAGTGTAGCAGTTCCTGCTTTTTCATTATTTTCATAATCACGAACCTTGAAATCAGAATTAATCTTCAAAGGCTTCTTATTATAGGTTACAACGATGACACTTTCGTCAAAGGCACAACCTTTTTCTTTCCATACATTCCATGCAACCTTAGCCTTAGCTACTTCTTTTCCATCAATTTTAAATGCAACTTTTACCTTGCTAAGTGCGATATCTTTCTTTGCTGTTCCAACTACAACATTAATAGTTTTGGTACCTTCAAAGTTTCCTTTTCCTTCGATAGTAACCTTAATAGGTTCCTCTGTAATCTTGCTCAGATCAACAGATTCCTTACTGATTGTGAAGTCATTCTTTGTCAGCTTCTTGCCATTCCAGGTAACTACAGGATTTAATTTCTGAGTCTTTCCTGCTTTGCTGTCAAAATAAAGGTCATCTGATACAAAGCCTGCCTCTGAAATATTCTGCTTTTCAATCTGGAAGTTAATAGTTTTACTTCCTTTGTAGTTCCCCTTCATCTTAATGGTTACCTGAGGTGCTTTATCTGAATATTTTCCGTCCTCACCCAGTTCATAGGCATTCTGATTATTCTTATAAGTTAAGGTATAATCTTTCTTTTCTGTTAACAGCTTAGTTCCGTCATAAACACGGATGGACTGTGTCACCTTCTTACCGGTATATTTAAGCTTCTTCACACCGGCTGCCCAAACCTTATCTGTAATCTGAATTACATCCTGCTCTTCTTTTTCTAAACGGTCAATAGCTTCCGGATGATCCTCTTCTTTTACTTCACCTACATATAACCATTTAGCAACTAAATCAAGATTAGAGGTTACCTGAGTATTTTCAATATCAAATTTTCCTGTGGTAGTATACCAGCCAAGGAAAGCATATTCTGCTTTTTTAGGTACTGCCACCTCTGTTAAGAGAGTATTTGCTGATACGGTAACAGCTTCATAAATCTGATCTCCGTTTTCCTCCTTGAAGGTTACGGTAAA
>JAFYWD010000142.1 GCA_017558205.1 Lachnospiraceae bacterium
AACATCGGGACGTTTTCACTTAACTAAAAACGTAACGGTACTAATGTCCTAAAATACAGGACATAAGAACCGACGTTTTTAGAAACCCTCTTTATGAATTATATATTTTACACAGTAAAACTTTTTAATTTCCCCATTTGTCGGGCAACTCATAAAAAGAATTGTGAAAAAGCTTGTTTAGGAGGAAAATAAGAGTCTAAAAAAGAAATGGCAGGACAGGAAATGAGAAGATATAAAATAAGAAAAAATAAAATAAGAAGAAAAGGAAGAAAAGTTCTCCTGTTTTTCTTGGGGTTATGGACCGCCTTTCTTGTTATGGGTGGCTGCAGCAAGGAGGAAACGAAGGAAGAAGGTAAACCTCAGGGAATTCTTGAGATGATCCGGAGCTTAAAAGGACATGTACGGGTGATCGGAGAGGAGGAATATGCGCTCTATCAGGAAATTACAAGAATGATGGAGCAAGAGGGATTATCAGAGGAAGAAAATAGGGAAAAAACTATTGAATATGCAGCGCGTATAAATGCTATTTTCTATCTGGGAAACCGGCTGGAGCTTTATGAGCCCTTTTCCATGGAGGTATTAAAGCTGAGAATGGATCAGGAAAATGAGAAGCGAAGAGAAAAGCTGGCAAAAAATGAGCCGGTATATGGCTTGCAGCAATTTGAGCTAAGGACATTTCTTCAGTATGAGCTGGAAAATCTCACCTCTGATATTAAAGCAGAGATTCTTAGTAAAATAACAGAGGAAGAGTTGGGAGAGGGGCCTAAAGAGTATTATGAGACACATGAGAATGAGTTTCGGTATTTGGAATCAGTGACTTATGAAGCTGCTCAAAATGGCAGCAGTGAAATAATTACCAGAGACAGAATGGAATTAAGAAGTATGAGAAATTCGGAACCGGCCTTTCTGGATTTTATCAATGAAGCGGCAGAAGGAGATGTGTATGAAGAGGTATCGCCGGAAGGGGAAGAAATTTCAAGGAAGGTGATAGAGATAAAATACGGTGCCCTGGGCTATGAAAACAATAGAGAGAATGCAGTGATAGCCTATATGGAGAGAGTGCTTTTCGACAGCTTGATAGAAGCTGTGGCAAACAATAACCCCATTGAAATCAAGGAGGAATAAAGGGGCATCATGGGGATGAAATAAAAGAATTAATGTAAAGGAGAAAGCAAATGAAAGGGAAAAAGAGAAAATTTCAAAATGTCTCCAAAAGGACAGTGGCCATGCTGCTGGCTTTTGTATTGGCAGGGACTAATTGCCTGCCGGCAATGGCAACCAATGAACCGTTTGTGACACAGGAAGAGGGGGAGACTCTAGAGTTTGTGTCTGTAAAAAACGGTTCCTTTGAAGAGGAGCTCACAAAGAGAGCTTCCGGTGAAAAAGAGGAAGGCTGGATTGTTTCAGCTGAGGAATTCAGAACCGGGAAAGAAGCTTATACAGGAAAATTCAGTGCCCTGTTATCAGCCGAAAATTATGAAATCAGCCAGGAAATTACGGGTCTGATCAAAGGGATGACCTATACCGTTAATTTTATGGCAAAAAAAGAGAAGGAAGATAGCGGCAGCTTCTATTTTGGTGTAAGAAGCTATGGAGAAGATGAGAAAAAGCTGATGATCCACTCTTTGGACTGGGAAAGCTATTCCTTTGATTTCACCGTAACGGGAGAGGAAAAGGTTGTTCTTTTCGGACAGGCAAAGGAAGTGGCAGGAGAAGCCTATATTGATCAGGTATCCATTAGCCCTAAGGGAAATTTAGCCCATTTGGGAGCTGAAAACGGAGAGGTAAGAGTATATTATAATACTCCGGAAATGGCAGCGAAAGATAGCTTTACCATAGCAGCATCTGTCAATGGAGGTGAGTATCAGCAGCTTTCCCTTGTGGAACAGGAAAAGGGAAGCAAGGAAAGAGTACTGCTGTTTGATAAGGTAGAGGCAAATGGAGAGGAACAGCAGGTAAGCCTTAGGGTGTCCTATTTTAAAGGAGAAGGTCTGCAGGAGGATTATAACAGTACCACAGATTATCTGTTGGAATATACCGTAGCTGCGATACCGGGAGGGGAGATTTCCTCCCATACGGCAGCAGTAGGATTATTGTCAGAAGAAGAGACTGAAGCTGTAAATCTTCTTTTCAATCCCGGCTTTGAAGAGGAAATGACAAATGTAGCTACCGGAGTAGGAAATCTGGTAGGTAACTGGAACCGTTATTATACGGCGGGTTCTAACCAAAGTGATGTGGAAAGAACCTCAGAGGTAAAGAGAACCGGTGAATATGCAGGAGTTATTGCCAGTAACGGAGGTGCCATCGAGCAGGATATTAATAATCTGCAGGTAGGAAAAACCTATATATTTAAGGCCTATGTAAAGCTTAGCGAAGGGGCAACAGGCACAGATTTTATTCTGGGAGCTAAAAATTACGCCTCCGGCAATGATGAGAAAAAGGTAAGTGTTACCGGTGGTGAATGGACAGAAATGTCTGTACAGTTTACTTATAGTGATAACAGTAAGCCGGCCAGAGTATACTTATATGCCGCTTCTGCCAATGGTGCAAAGGCTTATATTGATGATACCGTTCTTATGGAAAAAGAAGAAGCTGATACTGATGAGGGGGAAGTTTCACAGGGCAATACCGTATATTACGTAAGTAATGATGGAAATGACAATAATAACGGAACAAGCGAAAGTACTCCTTTTGCTTCTATTAATAAATTAAACTCCATGACCTTTGGACCGGGAGACAGAATTCTCTTTAAAAAGGGAGATAGCTTTACCGGCTGGTTTAAACCAAAGGGCTCCGGAAGGGAAGGAGCACCTATTGTCATCGCCAGCTACGGTGAAGGTGAGACAAAGCCCATTTTAAAGCCCACCACCAATCATGAAACTACCTATCTGATTAGCGGTGATAATTATCAGGCAAGTGCCAGAGTAAATTATGTAATACAGTTTGTGAATGTGGAGTATTGGGAGGTAAGGGATTTAGAGATTTATGATCCTTCCGGAACCTCAGACAGAAGTGTATTTAAAAGTGCCATCACCATTCAAGCAAATGATACTCTGAATCCTACGGAATTGATTTTGGATCATTTTATTATTGATAATTGTAATATTCATGGTTTCCATGGTCCCTTATCCAACTTTGGAAAAACCTCCGGTGGTATTACCATGAATGTTATTACCAACAGCAGCAGAAATGCCTCTCAGGCAAAGAAGATGCAGATTAACGGCATTCAGATTACCAATAATGAAATCTGGGATGTGGGACGAAGCGGTGTGAACTTCCTGAATGTATGGTCTGATCGAAAAGACGGAGCTAAATGGGGAACCGGCTTTGGAACACAAAAGGGGTTGGAATGGACACCCTATGAAGATTTTGTTTTAAGAAATAATTATATCCATGACGTAGATGGTGACGGTGCCATCATAGATAATACCTTAAACGCAGTAGTAGAATATAACCTGGTTCATGACTGTGTAAAGAATCTGGTAGGAGGAGCACAGTTTGCCGTAGGTCTTTTTAACTGGAATGCTACCAATACTACCTTCCAGTATAATGAAGTATTTGATATTCAATTTGGAGGAGACTGGGCTGCAGATTGTGAAGGAATTGAGATTGATGCCTGGAACGATGAAACTTATGTACAGTATAACTATGTACATGATAACAGAGGCGGTTTCATGATGTTCTGCAGTCATACTCAGAATGACGGGGATAAATCAGGACTAAGAAGCTATAATAATGTAGTTCGTTACAATATCAGCCAGAATGATTATGCTCATCCCTTTGCCGGTGTGTTTAACCTGGGTGAATGGGCCATCGGAGGTGATATTTATAATAACACACTCTATTTTACGGATAGAGGACTGATGGTAAATGAGAGGAATGATGCGGACTGTAAGGCCGGGGAATTTTATATGTTCCAGTCCATCGGCGGTAAGAAAATGTTAAGATTTTATAATAATATTTTCTATTATGATTATGAAAACACTCCCTCAGGAGAAAAGGTAAAAATCAATAAGTTTGGTGATGAACACATTGATTATAGAAGTAATATTTTTTATGGCTTTACCAATAAGCCCATTGATGATGATCCTAAATATCCCAACTTACATCTGGATGCAGAGGATCCTGATATTTTAACAAATCCCGGCGGGGCAGGAAAAGGAACCTATGTAAAGGGAAATACAAAGTTGGGCTATCAGACAGATTTATCAGCCTACCATTTGCCGGAAGGCTCCCCTGCCATTAATAACGGTATTTACATAGAAGATAACGGAGGAAAGGATTATTTTGGAAATCCGGTTGTGGGAATTCCCGATATCGGAGCTCATGAAACAGGAAGTACTGCCTTGAAGGTTCTTTCCCATGTATATGAAGTAAATCAGGAAAGCGAAAACATTCAGCTTCCGGAAGGTGACAATGCTGATGGAGAAAAATTCCTTGAGAACCTTATTTATGATCCGGGGCTTGCAATCAAGCTTCTTCGGGAAGAAACAGAATTAACAACAGAGGAAATTCTTCAGGATAATGACAGGCTGCAGATACAGTATCAGGGAGAAACTCTGATTTATACTATTGAACTGGTAGAGGGAATCAGTCCGGTAGGAGACTATATCCCGGTAGAATATTTAGTGGCTTCTGCCGGTTCAGAGGAAACCACCAGTGAACAGCAGCAGGCAGGCAAAGTTCTTGATAATGATCCCAGAACCCTCTGGCATACAAAGTGGACAGGCAGTACCCAGGATCAGCATTGGATTACCATTCAGGTTACCAGACCTTATCTGATTACCGGTTATGAATATACTCCCCGACTTGGAGGAAGTATGAGCGGAGCTACTAACGGTATTGTAACAGAGTATGAAATAGAGACCAGTACTGACGGAAGCACATGGGTAAAGCAGGCGGAAGGAAATTCTGAAAACGGCAAAGCCTGGTTTGCTACCCATTCTGTTAAAACAGTTACTTTTGATAAAGCAGTAGAAGCCAGTCATGTGAAGCTGAAGGTATTGTCAGGAGTGGCAGGTCATGCTACAGCCGCGGAAATCCGTCTTTTGGGTATTCCCTTAGAGGAGGGAGGAGAAACACCTGAGACACCGGAAAATCCGGAAGTACCGGAAGAGAAAGAAAAGGCAGTCCTTGATGAGAATCAGGTTTACTGGGTATACAGTGTGGCTGCAGACGGACAGGGCGGATATGCCCCCAGCGAACAGCGTGTATTATTTGATAACGGTAATGAAAAAGCCAATTCCGGCTATATGAATACAGCGAATACCATGTTCTCAAATACCATGCCGGATGCACAGCTGAGAAGAAGATTGCTGAAGAGTGCCTGGCAGTTTGAAGCTGTGGCAGGAGAAGAGGGAACCTACTATTTACAGAACGGCTTTACCTACGGCTATGGCGGCAGCTCGGAATCAGGAAGTAACGGAGTTGCTACAGTTGGCGGCGGACAAAAGGAAAAATATCTGGTAACCATAGAGGAGGTAGCAGCAGACGGTAAGCAGTATGTAAGTATCCGGTCTGTTACCAGAAAGGCAGCCGGTCAGGCTTCCTATTTGAAAGCACAGAATACGACTCCGGGAGGAGATGCAGGACTTAGTGTAACCTTCGGTGCAGTGGCAGATAAGAGCCAGGGAACTCTTTGGTATCTGGGAGAAGGCCACAGCTTTATGGATTGGGAAAATGGTGTTTACCTGTGGAGAACGGCCAGAGGTGACCAGCATTTCAGAATACCGGCTCTTGCAACAGCCAATGACGGTGATGTAATTGCTATTGGGGATCTTCGCTATAATCATAACGGAGACCTGGGAAATGGACATGAAATTGATCTTTTAAGAAAGGTAAGACCTTATGATGCCATAACAGGTACCTACGGAAGCTTCGGAAGTGAGTTAAATATTACTAAAAGCTTTAGAAACAGTAATGAAGGCTATGGAGATGCTGCAATTGTGGCAGACAGAGAGTCTGATCAGGTATTGGTACTGGCTGCTTACGGAACAGAAGGCTATAGCGGTAATAATAAGGCCTCCAGAATTCTTTCCACGGATGGAGGAGAAACCTTTGGAACGGGAGTAGATATTTCACCTCAGATCAGAGGACTGAATTCTAATATTCACAGCTTTTTCTTTGGTTCAGGAAGAATCATGCAGTCACGTTATATTAAGGTGGGAACTCACTATAGAATTTATTCGGCTATTTTGGCATGTGACACCGGGGGAACAGAGAATAATGTAAACTATGTTTTATATTCTGATGACTTTGGCTTAACCTGGAAAATTTTAGGCAATACCTCTGTTATTGAAAAGACAGGAAATCATAAGGCGGATGAAGCTAAAATTGAAGAGCTTCCCAACGGAGATGTGGTAATTAACAGCAGAAACGGAAACCTGCCGGGAAGATATCTGAATGTATTTTCCTATGCTGTGAATCCGGACGGAACCAAGAATTATGAAAGCGGAACCTGGGAAGCCTCTAAAACAAAGCAGATTTATGAAGGAGGAGATATTACCAGTCAGGGTACCAACGGAGAATTAATGACAGTCTTTGCCAAGAAAAAAGACGGAACCTACACCCATCTTCTATTACAGTCACTTCCTTCCAGCCAGGCGGCAATTACCGGTGGAAGTCATACGGACAGAAAATCTGTTACTGTATGGTATAAGGAAGTAGCAGATGTAAAAGAAGATAGTGATATTACCGGTTCTGAGCTGGCAGCAGACTGGAAGAAGGGACGGGTAGTACAGGATAATCATAGTGCCTACTCTACCATGACAATACAGGCAGACGGAAGTATTGGCTTCTTCTATGAAGATTCCATGACCTGGTATGATTTAATCTATTATAATTTCAGCCTGGAGGAAATGACGGGAGCCGGAGGTGCGTTAGGTGACTATACCATGGCATATCAGGGTATGGGCTCTAAGAAGGTTCCTTATATGGTTGACAGCAGAGAGAAGGCAGAAGCTTACCGTGATGTTTTTGGTGCAGAAAAAGTAAACTGGTATTTTAGTGAAGAAGCACTGGAAGCTCTGCTTAGTGAAAATGGAGAAATACAAGGTACCAACGGTGAGATGGTAGCAGAAGCATGGAAGGCTTTAAAAGAAGCAGCAGAAGCAAATACCATCACTTCTGAAGCCACAGCAGAGCAGGTGATAAATCTTTTAGCACAGCAGACAACAGAGGGAATTACGCTTGCAAAAGCAGGAGAACTCCAATTCAATACAGAAGATCAACAGCCAATGACTGCTCAGATGGATATCACTATAGCCTATGAAAATATCACAGCCAAAGCAGCGCTGCAATTACCGGTGAAAGAAGGCGGCAGTGTATCAGATCAGGAAATCGGAGAAATCTTACCGGAGGATGTTCCGGCTGACGGAATGATTCCGGAGGGAATCTGGGTAGCAGGTATCACAGATAAGGAGTATACCGGAACAAAGCAGGTTCAGAATTTCAGAGTATATCACCATAAAAAAATGCTGAAGGAAAAGGTGGATTATACTTATTCCTATAAGAATAATCAGAACGGCTACGAATATAGTGCAGAGGATTTTGAAAAGTTTAAAGAAGAGCTGGCAGTAAATCCTAATGCCAAGGGCTACGATAGCTTTGAAACAAAAAAAGCACCCCAGGTTGTTCTTAAGATGAAGGGAAATTATACAAAAACCGTCTGTGTTTATTTCCAAATTATTAAGCCTGATATTGAAAATGAAAAAGAATTTTTAACAGACAACCTGTATGTGACCTACAATAAGAAAAAGCAGACTCCGACACCTCTTGTGATCTGGACGGAAAACGGAACCACCTTGAAATTAAATAAAGATTTCACGGTAAAGGAATATGATGAAAGCAAGAAGGATAATAGTGCTTTTAAGGAATATCGGGAAGAGGGCTATGAATTAACCCTGAAAGGAATAGGAAATTTCAAAGGGGAAAGAGAGCTTAAGCTGTATATTACAGAAGATTTACCGCAAATTGCAT
Organism: Lachnospiraceae bacterium; assembly: GCA_017558205.1. Classification (GTDB taxonomy): domain Bacteria; phylum Bacillota; class Clostridia; order Lachnospirales; family Lachnospiraceae; genus SFDP01. The sequence continues at coordinate 7,978 of JAFYWD010000142.1, forward strand.
TAAATAATACCGGGGTGAAGCTGGAATATACCTCCGTAGTCTACGACGGAAATGAGAAAACACCTACTGTTTCCAAGATAACCTATAAAAAGGAGACCTTGAAAGAGGGAGTTCATTACCAAATTGCAGGCTACAGAAATAATGCATCATCAGGAACTGCCTGTGTAATTTTAGAAGCCATTGAGGGAAGCGGTTATGTGGGAACAAAATGTGTGACCTTTAAAATTACCGGAATTCCCATGAATAAAGTAAAAGTAAATCTTCCCAAAGAAGGCTTTGTATATACGGGAGAAGAAATCAAGCCTTTATCCATGACAGAGGAAGAGGGAAAACAGCTGATTCAGGTTACCTATACAGATAAGGGAGTATCCCGTACCTTAGAGGAAGGTATTCATTTTACAGTAAGCTACGAAAAAAATGTAGTTACAGGAACAGGAAGTATTATTCTGAAAGGAATTTCAAAGGGCGGCTTTACCGGAGAAAAGAAGCAAAGCTTTAAAATAACAGCAGCTCCTCTTCTTAAGGATGGGGACTATCAATTTAAAGTCAGTGCACCAAATCTTACCGGGGATGGAATGGAAGCAGTATATACCATGCCTATTGTAAAAGGCGGGGTGATGCCTAAGGTAGAAATTATTTACAAAGACCAAAAGGCAATGCCGCTGGAGGAGGGAGTTGATTTTACGGTAGCCTATCCGAAGAATAAAGCTCCGGGAAGTACTGTAATTAAGATTACGGGAAAAGGAAATTTCAAAGGCAGTGTGGAAATTCCTTTAACCATTATCCCGAAAAATAATCAGCTGCATACAGAGGCAGGAGAAGAGGTAAGAGTAGAGGCTAAGGATAAGCTTCAGACTGTCGGAAAGAAAAATGGATGGAAAACAACCATCAAGGTGGTAGACAGAGACGGCAAAGCTCTGTCAGCCAAAGAAGGCGGAATAAAAGAAGCCTTATATTATCTGGTAGAAGTTCCCCGGGGAAGTTCCTTTGTTCCTTCAGAAGAGATTCCGCTTACAGAAGGCAGTATCATGGATCTTCCGGCCGGCAGTGTGATTAAAGTAGTCACTGCCTTAAGTGGCAATTATCAGGGAACAGCCAGTGGTACCTACCGTATTTTGGAAGAAGGAAAGGATATCAGCAAAGCAACCATACAGCTATATTCCCGGGAATACAAAGGAGAACCTGTTACGATTGAAGATGACAGCTTTATTAAGAAGGCTGTGATAAAGTCCAAGGGAGGAGATACCTATCTGTACCTTACTTCCACAGAGGGAAGAGAAGCCAATATAGAAGTAGTAAGCTATGAAAATAACTTGAAAAAAGGAACTGCCAAGGTAACCTTTAGAGGAAAAGAAGAGGCCGGCTTTGGAGGAACAAAAACGGTAACCTTTAAGATTACGGCAAAATCCGTATGGAAAGAATTTTGGAAAGGATTATTCTGATAATATTATATTTCATATTCTTTTTTTAGGGTATAAAAACAGAGGATGTTTTAACCGAAAATAATAGTAAGTAAAGGAGGTGGAAGCATGGGAAAAAATACGGAATTAATTAATATTTATCTGAAGATACATCAAAAAAGAGAGCTTTCCTTTGAGGATCTGGAATATCTGGCACGTTTTGACCCTGAGTGCTTTGAAAAAACCTGCCATAATGTGGTGTATAACCTGCCACAGGCAGGTCCTGTGATTCTGCCTCCCAAACCGGAAGAAAAGAAGATTAGTTTTGTGCCTGAGAAGGAGGAGAAGGAAGAGCGGAGATTTTTTGTAGAAAAAATATTAGAAAATTTAAGGCATTTGGAGAGGAGACAGCTTCCTCATGTGGAATTTGATGCCCAGCGGGTAAAAGAGCTGCTGGGAAATCTATATATGGAGCTGTTGTTTCCTCATAACGATAAAGAAAGCTCCTTTTACACAGATTTTGAAAACACAAGAAGTACCTTTGATAAAAAAGCATGATTTGTAATTTTATATATAGTGTGATAAAATACAAATAACTATTTTATAGTAGAGCGAATATTTGTATATGGGCAAAGGTCGGGGGGATAATGTATGAAAATTAAGAAAATCAGAACAAAGCTACTATTGGGGACAGTACCATTTATTTTGCTTTCCATGGCATTGCTGACATGGATCAGCGGAAGCAATAGCAAGAAAGTTATTACAAAAGAAATTGCAGACACCATGGAGGCGGAGCTGACTTCTAATATCAACCATATTAACGCTTATCTGGATGTGGTGAAAAGTACAGCCATGAATATGTCTCGTACGGTAGGTGCTACCTATAAGACTGCTACCATGGAGGAGTATGAAGCCGCCTTTGAAAAGGTAATCTGGGATAATGATTTGGTAATGGGCAGCGGAATCTGGTTTGAGCCCAATGTATATGATGCCAAAGAAAAGTACATGGGTCCCTACTGGTACAAGGATGGGGATAAGACTGTTCTTACCTATGACTACAGCAATGCAGAGTATGATTACTTTGTACAGGAATATTATATCCTGGCAAAAGAATCCCAGGGAGAGGCTGTGATTACAGACCCCTATTATGATCCAACCTTAGATGTAATTATGGCATCCTGTACAGCACCTATTTATGATGCAGGAAGCAATAAGTTTATTGGTTGTGTTTCCGTGGATATTGCTTTGGATTCTATTAATGAGCTGGTAGGAGCCATTCAGGTAGGAGAGGCCGGAAGAGCCATTCTTACGACTGCCGATGGAGTATATCTTCACTGTGAGGATAAGACAAAGGTGGAAGATTCCTTAAAGATGACGGAAGAAAGTAATACCTCTCTGGCAGAGGCAGCAGAAAGATTACTTGTTCAGGACCAGGGAGTAGAATATTATTATGAAGGAACAAAGCAATATAATCTTTACTATGATACAGTAGAGGGAGTTAACTGGTGTCTGATGATACATATGCCCCAGGCAGAGCTGGATGCACCGGTACAGGAATTGATAGGTATCATGATTACCATCTGTATCGCAGCCCTGATTATCTGTATACTGGCTGTAATTATTCAGGTACAGGGAATCTCCCGAAGTATTAAGAAGGTACAGATTTTTGCAGGAGAACTGGCAGAGGGGAATCTTACCATTGATAAGCTGGATGAAAAAAGATCCGATGAAATGGGAGATATGAGTCGCTCCTTAAATGAAATGTATGCCAGTAATAAATCTGTGATTGGAAATATCTCTGAGTATTCGGACAGAATCAATACCTCCAGTGTCGGTTTGGCCGGATCTACAGAGGACTTAATGAATCAGTTTGAAAATATTGAAAGCTATATGGCTGATGTAAATGAAGCCATGATGTCTGCCAGTGCGGCAACAGAAGAAGTAACTGCTTCCGTGCAGGAGGTAAATTCTGCTATGGCAGTTTTGGCTTCCGAAACAGTACAAAACAGTGAAACAGCTTTGGAGATTAAGGAACGTGCCCTGAATATGGAGCGTCACAGTAAAGAAGCTTATGAATATGCAAAAGAAATCTATGCCAAAAGAGAAAAAGAGCTGGAGGTAGCCTATAAGAATACTAAGGTGGTGGAGAATATAGGTGTTATGGCTAATTTGATTTCTGATATTGCAGAACAGATTAATCTCCTTTCCTTGAATGCATCCATTGAGGCTGCAAGAGCAGGAGAACAGGGAAGAGGCTTTGCTGTAGTGGCTACGGAAATCGGAAAGCTGGCAGGAGAAACCTCCAGAGCAGTAGGTGAAATCCAGAATACGATTTCTGAAGTGCAGGGAGTATTCGGAACCATGGCTAACGGAACCAAAGAGCTGTTATCCTTCTTAAGTGATACGGTAACACCGGATTATAACAGCTTTGTAGAGGTTAGTGAGCAATATGGTAAGGATGCAGCTGATGTGGGACGAAGCGCGGAACAAATCCGAGCTATGGCAGAGAATATGGAACGTGCCTTTAATGAAGTTTCCATCGCCATTGAAAGTGTAGCAGAGGCTACCCAGAATACAGCAGAAAACAGCGTAAGCATCCGTCAGTCAGTAGAGCATATGTCTGTAGTAGTAAGCCAGGTTTACGAAATGGGTAATGATCAGGAAAAGATTGCCGGACAGCTGAAGGAAATTGTAAATAACTTTAAGGTGTAATAAGATTTATTATTATAGCGGTTCAGTGGAAGGCTGAACCGTTATTTTTTATCAGGAAGAGAAATTTTCTATTTTCTAAAGAAATATAAATATACGTAAAAGTACTTGACTTATATCATTTATTAAGGTATATAGTTAATTAATCTTAAGACAATATGGTGGAATTGCACTTTTATTTCCGCAGGCAGTTGGTTTTATAGGAATGATTTTTTAAAGCCTGTGCCGCGAGAGCCGAAGGCCTTATTTCATGAAAGGGCCGAGGCTGTACCGAAGTCTTGAAAGCGATTATTACGGACCACTTCCCAGGAAGTTAAGGCCATACGGACAGCCGGGTCCACTGCCGATTGGCGGCTTGCCGCCCTTATTGATTGAGTTAAAAGCTCAGTTTTATAAGTTGGTTACTTTATAACCGAAATGCGTATTGCGCAAACTTGTGAAATGGTCAATAAAGAGTAGTAAAAGTATTGTTGCTATATAGACTCTAAGTGCCTTTAATTCCTGCCATAGATATGGGAAGTTTAAGCTGTCATACATCTTCATGCGGTCTCAGAATAGGGATAGATTGCTGATATAAGCTTATACTATACTAAGAATGGATAAAAGTGGAATGATTACAAGCAGGTTGTGCATACAACCTGCTTTTTTGCTTTCCCGGAAAGCAAAAAAGCTCTGCGAGGATGCGTGCTCGCTCTTTGTTCTAATAGATAATGAAGAAGGATGGAACAGCTGCAATGAATGAAAAAATGAGTATGGATCATACAAAAGCCCCAATTTATGAGGCACTGCAAAGATTTCGTCAAATGAGAGTGGTACCCTTTGATGTACCTGGTCATAAGCATGGAAGAGGCAATCCGGAATTAACTGAATTTTTAGGGAAGCAATGTGTTGGTATTGATGTTAACAGCATGAAGCCCTTGGATAATTTATGCCACCCGGTATCGGTAATCCATGAAGCAGAGGTATTGGCAGCCGATGCCTTTGGAGCTTCTCATGCATTTTTAATGGTAGGTGGAACCACCAGCTCCGTACAAAGCATGGTGCTGTCCACCTGTAAATACGGAGATAAAATTATACTGCCCAGAAATGTGCACCGTAGTGTAATCAATGCTTTGGTGTTGTGTGGGGCAGTGCCGGTATATGTAAATCCTGAGGTGGATCACCGCTTAGGTATTTCCCTGGGAATGCAGAGGGAACAGGTGGCCAGGGCGATTGCCGCCCATCCTGATGCCGTAGCGGTGTTGGTAAATAATCCTACTTATTACGGTATTTGCAGTGATTTAAGAGCAATCGTAAAGATGGCTCATGACGCAGGTATGAAATGTCTGGTGGATGAAGCTCATGGTACTCATTTTTACTTTGGAAATAATATGCCGGTTTCAGCAATGGCAGCGGGAGCAGATATGGCAGCAGTTTCCATGCATAAAAGCGGGGGAAGTCTGACCCAGTCCAGCCTGTTATTGATTGGTTCCGGTGTAAGTGAAGGACATGTAAGACAGATTATTAACCTGACACAGACAACCTCAGGAAGCTATCTGTTAATGTCCAGCTTGGATATCAGTCGGAGAAATCTGGCTCTTCGCGGAAAAGAGATTTTTGCAAAGGTAGTAGAAATGGCTGACTATGCCAGAGAGGAAATTAATGCCGTTGGCGGTTATTATGCTTTCGGAAAGGAACTGATTAACGGCAATTCTATTTTTGATTTTGATCCCACGAAGCTAAGCGTACATACAAGAGATATCGGTCTGGCAGGAATCGAGGTATACGATATCTTAAGAGATGAGTACGATATTCAAATTGAATTTGGAGATATCGGAAATATTCTGGCTTATTTATCTATTGGCGACAGACCACAGGAATTAGAGCGACTGGTAAGCGCACTGGCAGAAATCAGACGAAGATATCAAAGAGATACCAGCGGATTGCTGAGTCAGGAGTATATAGATCCGGAGGTAGTAATGAGTCCCCAGGAAGCCTTTTATGGGAAAAAGATCAGTATGTCCCTAAAGGACAGTGAGGGAAGGGTATGCAGTGAGTTTGTTATGTGCTATCCTCCGGGAATTCCTATTTTATCACCGGGGGAAAGAATTACCTCAGAAATATTAGATTATATCCGGTATGCCAAGATTAAGGGCTGTTCCATGACAGGTCCTGAGGATCCGGAAATTGAGAATATCAATGTTTTGATTTAGAAAATAAAGGAGAGACCAGGATGGAATTGTGGTTTAGTGAGTACCATGCACCTGATGTAAAGCACAGTATTCGGGTAAATCGTCATTTATACTCAAAAAAAAGTGAGTATCAGCAGATTGATATTTTGGAAACCCCGGAATTTGGAAGAGTTCTGACTCTGGATGGGAACGTAATGTTAACAGAAAGAGATGAATTTATTTATGATGAAATGATTACCCATGTGCCTATGGCAGTACATCCTAATATACAGGATATTTTGGTAATAGGTGCAGGAGACGGCGGGGTGGTAAAGGAGCTTACCCGCTATGAAAGCGTTAGAAGAATAGATTTAGTAGAGATGGATCCCCAGGTAGTGGAGGTGTGCAGAACCTATCTGCCGGAGAATGCCTGCAGGCTGGATGACAGCAGAGTTCATATTTATTATGATAATGCCCTTCGCTTTATCCGCCGTTGTACAGATAAATATGATTTGATTATTGTGGATTCCACAGATCCCTTTGGTCCCTCGGAGGGGTATTTTACCAGAGAGTTTTACGGAATTTGCTATAATGCTCTCCACGAAGACGGAATTATGGTAAATCAGCAGGGAAGTCCCTTTTATCAGCATGATGCAGAAGAAATGCAAAGAAGTCATAAAAGAATTGTAAATACCTTTCCCATCAGCAGAGTATATCAGGCTCATATCCCTACTTATGCAGCAGGCTACTGGTTATTTGGCTTTGCCAGTAAAAAATATCATCCCATTGATGACTTGGATGCTAAGGGCTGGCTTTCAAAAAATCTGGGAACAAAGTATTATACTACCAAGCTGCATATAGGTGCATTTTACCTTCCGGCCTTTTTGGAAAGAATGCTGGAGGAAGTAGAGTAGGAGGAAATCATTTATGATAAAAAATGTAGAAACCTTTATTGGTTGTGATTGTGAATATGAAGAGGCGAAGGTGGTCTTGTTCGGAGCACCCTATGATTCTACCACCAGCTTTCGTCCCGGTGCCCGTTTTGGAAGTGCTGCGATCAGACATGAAAGCTTTGGCCTGGAAACCTATAGCTTATATCAGGATAAGGATTTGACGGGTTGTGCCATCTTCGACAGTGGCGATTTGGAGCTGTGCTTTGGAAGCTCGGAAAGTGCCCTGGAAGAAATTAAAAGCAGAACGGCAGAAATAAGAAAGGACGGAAAGTTTCCTTTGCTGATAGGCGGAGAGCATCTGGTAACTTTGGGAAGCGTCAGGGCGTTGGCGGAGGAATATCCGAACCTTCATATTATCCATTTTGATGCCCACGCTGATTTAAGGCAGGATTATTTAGGAGCAACCCTGAGCCATGCCTGTGTTATGAGAAGATGCTATGAATTACTGGGTGACGGAAGAATTCATCAGTTTTGTATCAGAAGCGGAGACAGGGAAGAATTTGGCTTTGCCCAGGAGCATACGGATCTTCATCCCTTCAGCTTTGAGGGCCTGGAGGAGGTAGTTGAAGAATTGAGAGAAAAAGGAGCTCCGGTGTATTTTTCTATAGATCTGGATTGTCTGGATCCCGGCATTTTTCCGGGTACCGGTACTCCGGAGGCGGGAGGAGTAACCTTTCTTCAGTTGTTAAAGGCCATCCTTACGGTGGCAAGATGTAAGGTGGTTGGAGCAGATATTAATGAACTGGCACCCATGCTGGATCAAAGCGGTATCTCTACGGCCACTGCCTGTAAGGTATTAAGAGAATTATTGTTAGCATTATATGAAACATTATAAGAAAGATGGTAGAAAAGATAATTACAGTTCGGTAAGGGTGTGAGCTTTACCGGGAAATAAAAGGAGAGAAAAAATGAGCAGAGTATTAGTAATCGGTTGCGGAGGAGTAGCTAATGTAGCTATCAGAAAATGCTGTCAGGTAAGTGACGTATTTCAGGAATTATGCATTGCCAGCAGAACCAAGGAAAATGTGACCAGCTGGCAGAAGAATTAAAAGGAATCACAGAGACAAAAATTACTACGGCACAGGTAGATGCGGATAAGGTAGAAGAGGTAATTGCCCTGATTAAGGAATATCAGCCGGATTTAGTAATGAATATTGCCCTTCCTTATCAGGATCTTACCATTATGGATGCCTGTCTTGCCTGCGGAGT
>JAFYWD010000143.1 GCA_017558205.1 Lachnospiraceae bacterium
AAAGTACACTTCCTCCGTTCCCTGATAATTGCCCTTCCCTTTTACTACTCTGGCAGGGGCAGCTTTTCCTGCTGTAAAGCTTCCAAGATTTTTATTGTTTTTATAGCTTACGGTATAATCCACTCCTTCAGTCATTACAACTCCCTGAGGATTGGTTATAGTAACAGAGGGCTTAACACCACCCTTGGTAAAGGGCATGGTAATCTCTCCCGTAACTTCCCCATCATTCCTTGCAGAATCTGTAATTTCCAAAGTAAACTTCTTGGAAGCCTCATTGGTATCATCATCAATGGCAGCCGCCGTAATCTTAAAGGTCTGCTTCTTTACTCCGCTAAAGCCTTCTGTCTCGACTCCCGTAAGAATAATGGTTGCTGTTCCTTTCTCAATATTCTTCTCGTAATCTACATCATAGGTACCCTCTTCCATTGGAATTCCATTGAAGGTTACCTTGGCATCACCATCAACCGAAGGATTCAGAGGACAAATCTCATCACCGGTAAAGAAATAACCTGCGGTATCCAGATTTTCCACCTTTACCTTACTCATGGAATTTCCATTAATCTTAAAGGTAATTCGTTTGGTACCGATATAAGCCAGCTTGTCTCCATCCTTATCCTGTCCGTTTCCGGTAAGCAGAATGGTTGCTGTACCTACCTTATCATTATTCTGATAGGTAATGGTAAATTCACCATTTTCATTACTCGTGGTTTCCTCCACCAAGATATCCTTTCCGTTTGTTACTGACAGAGCGTGCTGTTTCATTCCTCCGTTTTTAGCAATCTCTTCCACCCAGGTAAGAGCTTTTACACCACTTACTTTTACCTTGCTCATGGAAATCTTTTGGATACTTTCATTTTTTGCTCCAATGGTCAGGATAATGGGATTTTCTCCGGTATAATTTCCAATTCCCTTTAATGTAAGGGAATAATTCGTATCCTGTTCAGATACTCCCTTAAAGTTGCTCTTAGAAGCCTTATCAGCCAGGTACTCAGGAATCTCATAATCCTTATTCAGTGTCAGTTTTTTCCCGTTTAAGGTAACAACAGGTGTAGGTGTCTGATTTTTTCCGGTATAGGTTACCGTTATGCTATCAGCTAACGCTGTTGAAATATCTGCCTTATTTATTTTAAAGAAAACAGATTTTGTTCCGCTGTAATTGCCCTTCATTTTAAGAACAACAGCAGCAGCCTTCTTTGCTACAAAATCTCCACTCCCTGTTACCTTGGGGTTAGTTTCCAACAGCTTCTCATAGTCTGCCAGGTCTTTATCGTCATATACATAAGCCTTTTGGTTATTTTTATAGGAAACTGTATAATCTGTCTTTTCCTTTAATAAAGTCTTATGATCATAAACTCGGAATTCCTGTGTCAGCTTTGCACCTGTATAATCAAGATCTTTCACACCGGCTACCCAGATACCCTCAGGAATTTCTCCATCCTGCGGAATATCCTTCGCTAAGACATCACCATAATCTTCCAGACTCAGCATACCTTTCATTACCAGCTCATTAGCTCCGGATTTTGACCAGCCGGTAACCGTAATTTCATAAGCTTTATTTAAATTAGGTACCTGAATACTAAGATGACTGTCCTGTGGCCAATATACACTGATAGAAGTATTTTCCTCACTTACCTCTACCTGACGATCCATAGAGGTTTCCCAGCTTTGATTAGTTGCAACATCTCTCACCTTGAAAGTTACTGAAGCAAGGTCGGTTACCGCACCGGTAAGGCCGCTGACATCTAAAAGGATACTGTTATCCTCTTTTCTTGTATTTAAAAATTCAGTTAAATCAGTGTCGTTTTCCGTAATGCCACTGGTTATCTTATCGTACATAAGATGCATCATAGGGGTATCATTATCTGCCAGTCCCAATTCCTCTACCAGCTGACGGAACATTAACACATGTCCTAATTCATTGGGATGTAAATTATCTCCGTAAAGCAGATCTCCTCCGTTACCGCTGGCATACAGCCATAAAAGATCATAAAGGGCACGGATGGAAGGAGTATACTGATCCACAAGGAAATCTGCCTTAGTATTTCCTTCAGCATCAGTCTCTGCAGCCAATGTCTTCATAGCATCTACAATAGGTATCAGCTGACGCCAACGATCCCCTCTGGCTGTCCATAAAGGTGTTCTGAATACAACCAGGGCATCAGGATTTTGCCTCTTAATTTCCTCCACCAAAAGATTTAAATTATTAGTATATTGCTCCTTTGTACTAAGTCCTGGGGTAGCTGCATCATTGGTTCCAAGCATCACCATAACTACATCTGCATTCCAGCCTAATCTTATATCTTTTCTTCCTTCTTCAATGTTATCTGCAATAGTAGCTCCGGAAATGGCAGTGTTAATAATAATATCATCTTCTCTACCCAGACCTTCCCTAACGTATTTTTCAAATAACTGGGCAATACCATCATAGCCGTTGGTTCGCAATGCTCCATGGGTAATGGAGTCTCCCACAAATAACCAGCGAACAGGACCTGCCTCAAGCTTATCCTTTAATTCCTTCTGCTTATCATCGGCAGCCTGAGTAAAGGCAAGAGGCTGGTGTACACTTACTGTAGCTTCCTCACCTAAGCTTCCGTCCATGGATTTTAACTGTACACTACCGTCTTTTGTACGAAGCTGTAAGGTAAAGCTGCTGTTTTCCTTCAGTCCGGCAATTACAATCTCTTTACCGTCTTCTACCTGAATACTGTTTGTTACCTTCCACTGTGAGTTACTTTCCTTATCTTTTAAAGTAATCTCATAGTCATATTCTGTACCGTAGGTATTAATAATCTCCTCTGATAAGGTCAGACCAATGCTGTTTTTATCCGCTGTTACCACAGGGGCAAGTTCAGAAAATACCTGCGGAATGTCATAAATTCTACTCTGCAAGGAGGTAGCTACAAAATCATTAGGATATTTCTTCAGTTCAATTTTAATGGTTGCCTGGCAAAGCTGACGACCAATCTCAAAATGACCCTGCTGATTCAAATAACCATCAGTTAAATAATTCTCTGTCCAGTTCTCAATCTCCTGAGTTTGGCTAAAATGATCCACTACAAGAATACGATAGTAGCGTTCTGCATTAGAAATAAGTCCATTATCAGGATTGTCAATTACCTCATATACTTTATCGATATAACTTTGAATCAGAGCACTTTCTGATTCTCCTGTATAGTAAGGTAGCTGAATTACAGCATAACCGGTATTGTTTTTTAACGCTAATGCTTTCTCAATAAAACTCTTAAGATTAGCTTCAAAGGCCTCTAATCCCAGACTTCCCTTGCTGTAATCCTCTCTTCCCAAGAAGAAAGATACTGCTCTTGGCTTATTGGGTGTTACCAGCTCTTCCCATTTACTTATGATTTGAGCCAAATCCCTGTTTTTCTTACCTA
>JAFYWD010000144.1 GCA_017558205.1 Lachnospiraceae bacterium
GGCCCATCATGATTCTGACCGCGAAAAACGTTTTCTGTTTTCCGATCTTTCCATGGGATATGATTATCCCAGTTTATATACAACTACAGATAGTGAAATTTTTTACCAGGATTATCAGTCCTTTGAAGGGTGCCGAATTGGAGTATCTGCAGAGACATCCTTCGAAAATATACTGAAGGAATATCTTAAGGAATTAAAATTAAACTGTAAGTTGGTTCTTTTTTCTACAGAGCAAAAGGCAAAGGAAGCCATGCTGCGAGGCGAGATTGAAATTATGGTCTCCAGTGTCTGTGTTCCCCAGACAGATGTAAAGATGATTGATCGGTTCGGTGCAGCACCCGGCTATATTATTACCAGCTTACAAAATGAAATTCTGATGGATGAAATTAATAATGTTATGCAAAAAATCAGAATCTATACTCCTAATCTGGAAGAGATTCTGATGCGGACTTATTATAATGTATCTATGGATATTACCAATTTGTATCTTACAAGACAGGAGCAGCAGTATATAGATACAGTGGGACCTATCCTGATTAGAGGCTTTGAGAATCAGAAGCCTTTTGGCTATACAGATGAAAATGGAGAGTTCCGGGGGATTTTAGCAGATTATCTGAATCATCTTGGTAAGCTGAGTGGTTTGGAATTTATCTACGAAGGAACAGAGTATTCTGAACTGAAAAAGACACTTTCCACCATGCAGGATGGTAATTTTGGGCTTTTTTTAGCGGGCGATCCGGAAATAGGATTGGAGAATGATTTATATAGGACCAATTCTTTGTTTGAAACCTCTCTGGCTTATATCAGAAAAAAGGGAGATTATGTTGCAAAGTATGATAAGCATGTATTTGCAGTCAGTTCAGATGTAAGTTATGTAAAAGAATTGCTGTTAGCTACTAATGAAGAATCAGAGGTACTTTTTTTTGAAGATGCCAAAGAGTGTATGGAGGCAGTGCTACAAGGAAAGGCAGAGATGGCAATCCTTAGTGACCGTATAGCAGAGTATTGGCTGCAAAAGCCTGTTTATAATAATAAGCTGACCAGAATTGCGGGAAGTGGAGCTTATGTCTATGACATATGTCTTTATGTACCACAGGAGCATAAAGAATTAATCAGTATTCTCAACAAAACCCTGGAGCATATCAGTGAAACAGAAAGAAGATACTTATTGGATAATTTCGGTTTATCCCATGATTATACCCAGAGTCTGGAAGATATGATTTATGAACATAATGATGTGATTATTGTTTTTTCTGTTCTGGCTACCGTGATTTTGGGATTGGGAGTTCGTTTTATACGCTTTAGAATAAAGTTTAAGGATAAGGAAGCACTTCAGTTAAAAGAGCAGATTGAACGGACAAATAAGATTTTTCAAATTGTATCTGAGCATTCCAATCGTACTCTTTATGCCTATGATCTGGAGAGTAGAACTACTGAGCCCTGGGATGAGGAAAGTGAGAAAAAGGATATTCTGGGACATGTTTATGCGAAGCAATATTCGGACGAGAATCTGGAGCAGAATGAAGGTATTTTTGATGAGCAAAAGGAGACAGTTAAAGCTTTTTTTGAGGATATTCATGGTGGAGTTCCTACAGGGGAAATGAATCTCCGGGTTAGATTACAGGATAAACAAATTCGCTGGTTTCATTTTAAGTATTCCAGCATTTTTCATCAGGAAAAGCCGGTATCGGCTGTCATTTCGGCGGTGGA
>JAFYWD010000145.1 GCA_017558205.1 Lachnospiraceae bacterium
ATAAACAAATTATCTCTAAAACCGAATCAGTTCTCCATCTGGATACTTACTTATTTAATGTAGCATCATTTCGTATTAGGATTATATTTACCATATGTGTCATTATATGTAAAAAAACAGGAATATATATTCCACATTATTAGAGGAAGATTGAAAAATATAGGGAAGGGTGTAAAATAGTGAGTAATTAATCAAAAGGAGGGAGAACAATATGGGAAAATTTATAATAGAAAAGCTGACTGATTCCATATGGGGAAAAAAAGAAAAGCCCTATTCCCTCAGTAAGCAATTATCACGTTTGATTACTTATTGCTGCGTAGTAGCCATTACTATTCAGTCTGTTGTTATGGTGGGTATGATTATTAACCAGTATGTTCAGCAGGAGAGAGAGGATACTTTGTATATCCTTGAAAGTGATAATGCTAAAATGGAAGTAAAAATTCAATATCTGGAAGAACAGGTATTGACAATACAGCATAACTTAGGGCTGAGAAGCTTTTTTCAGTCACAAATCTACAATGAAGAAACAGTAACGAAGCAGCTGGAAAATTCAGTGAGTGTATTTTCGGAACGTAACAGAATGGATAATTCCAATCCTTTTATTGAAAAAATATACTTATTCAATCCAAAAGGTGAGAGTATTTGTCAGCTGTATTATCCCATCACCGTAGCAGAGTACAATACCCTTAAGATAAAATATGAGAATATGTATACTGAGTTTTTAAATCAGAATCGTGATTTTTATTTCCTGGTAGAGCCGGATCAGATTAATCTTTGTATGTATCTTTATGATGATAATATGGACAATCTGGGAGTCTGCATTTTTGCTTTAAACAGACAGGGAATTGAAAGCAATTACCACAATATGGAGCAGATGGGAAGATATTCCTGGAGTATAAAAACACAGGAGGAAGTGATCCTGGAAAAAAATAACCTGTTACCCAGAGAGGAGGATAATCTGATTGCTACCAGCTTCAGAACCGGTTTTGGCCTGACTTTTTTTGCGGCAGTATCAGAATCTGTAATCTTAAGCTCTCTTTGGACAAGTGTGCTTATTACTTTGATTACCTCCGTTATTCTGATATTTATTCTGGCATTTTTGGCACATCTTCTATCTTTGTATTATGTAAAACCGTTAGAAACAATAGCAGATAAAATTAAACAGGTAGGAAAAGGAGACTTTAATACCAAACTGGATGAATACCGGGTGGAGGAGTTGAAAAATATCAGTGAAACCTTTAATGAGATGACAGATCACATTAATAAGCTGATTCGAGAGGTATATGAAAACCAATTGATTGCCAAGCAATCCCACATACAATATCTGCAGGCTCAAATGAATCCTCATTTTCTATTTAATGTATTATCCATGATCGGCATGAAGGCTGCTCTAAATGGAGATCATGAGGTACAGCAGCTGATTTATAAGCTGGCAAGATTATATCAGGGGAAAATTTTTAGAAAAAACGAACCGGTAATCTACCTCTTGGAGGAAATGGAAATCGCAGACTTTTATCTGTCTATACAAAACAGCAGATTTGGAGATAAGATTACTTACTCCATCCATTATGAGGGCGGGAAGGAAGAATATTCGAATCTTATGGTTCCTCGTTTAAGCATAGAGCCCATTGTGGAAAATGCAGTATGTCATGGTCTGGAACCTAAGGAGGGAAACGGCCATATTAGTATCAATATTTCTAAGGAAGAAGAAGTTTTAAAAATTATTATTAACGATGACGGAATAGGTTTTGATACAGTTGCTGAAAAAGAGAAAAACGATGACAGAACCCATACTCATGTAGGGATTTGGAATACTAATAAGATGATTCATAATCTATACGGGGAAGAATTCGGACTGAAAATCAGCAGTGTACCGGGTCAGGGAACAAGAGTGGAAGTAACCTTGCCTGTAAGAAAAGGAGAAAACTATGTGGAAAGTAATGATAGCCGATGATGAAATGTATATGCTGGAAGCTTTGGAAAAGCTGATTAACTGGCAGAGCATGGATTGTAAAATTGTCTATAAGGCCAGGAATGGAGAGGAATTACTGGAACAAATAAGAAATGAGGTTCCTGATATCGTAATAACCGATATCAAAATGCCTTTAGTCAGTGGCTTGGAGGTTGCAAAGTTTGTGTACGAGCAAATGCTTCCCACAAAAGTAATTATTTTATCTGCCTATGCCAATTTTGATTTTGCCCAGGAGGCCATTCAATATGATGTTTGCGGCTATGTGGTGAAAACCTCTGCCATAGAAAGTCTGCCTGATATGATACGCAAGGCCATAGGAAAGCTGTCGGGACCGGTAGTGATGGAAAAGGAAGAAGAAAAATACTCAGAGGATGTTTTTGGTAAGCTGCAAAAGTATATTAAGGATCATTATGCAGATAAGCTGACCTTGAGTAATATTGCAGAAGAAATCCATGCTAATGGAAGCTATTTGAGCAGATTATATAAGGCAAAAACAGGGCAGAATCTTTTTGATGCCATTAATAAAATGAAACTGGAAAAGGCAAAGCAGTATCTTGCGGAAGGTAGGCGAATCAGTGAGGTTGCAGCTTTAGTCGGTTTTGAAGATGTTTCTTATTTTTCCAGAGTATTTAAAAAATATGAAAATTGCTCTCCCAGAGATTATGAAAAAAAATAAGGGGGAAGAGAGTTGATGGCAAAAAAAGTTTTTATTCTTTTTCTTTTGCTGGTAATTCTTTGTATCACCGGATGCAGTAGACAGAAGGAGGAAAAGGTAGAGATTACTTTTATTCATGGCTGGGGAAGCACAGAAGCTGACCATGTGGCAATGAGAAAAATTTATGAGGATTTTGAAAAGGAGCATCCGGAAATTAAATTAAATATGATTTCCATGCCCTCTGCTACAGATGTAGTAAGTAAAGTAGGCGATTTACTTACCGTAGGAGAAATACCGGATATTATTTTTACTGCCGGTGACGGACGGGAATCTATTTATGAATTTATGGTGGAGAAGGGATATGCTCTTGATCTGATGCCCGTGATAAACAGTGATCCCATTTTACAGGAAAGTGTTTCTCCCAGTGCCCTAAACTACTGGGTAACTGAGGAAAACCAATTATTTACAGTTTCCGATGTTCTTATGTTAAGTGGCGGTTATTGGTATAATAAGGAACTGTTTAGGGAGGCAGGAATAGAGAAACCCTCTCTGGTAAGGGAAGAGTGGTTAAGGGACTGCGAAAAAATCTACGAATACAGTATAAAGAACGAAAGGGATTTTCTTCCCCTTATTTTAGATTCCAATCATGTGGTATATCTGACTGATGCGATTTTAACAGATGAAATACCTGAGATGCTGGAAAATAGGGAAAATAAAGAAATTAATCTGTATAGTATAGGATTTAGAAGAACACTGTCGCATCTGGAAAGACTGGCACAGTCCTCGGATGTGGTAAATAGTTTTAATTATCGTGACACCCTGGCAAGCTTTAATGCAAAAGAAACGGCCATGTATGTTAACGGAGTCTGGGCATCTTCCATGATTGATGAAGGATTAGAGGTAGGTTATATGCCTTTTCCCACGGAGGATGGTAAGGGAGTTGCGTCTATTTCCTCAGGGGTAGGCTATATCTTGGGAGATACCGGGGAGGAGGAGCAAATCAGAGCCTCCATTGAATTTTTAAAATATATGCTAAGTGAGCAGGTGGCAGGAAGGATTCTTAAGGAAACGGGGCAGATTCCTTCCAATCCTAAGGTGGAAATTACCGAAGAAGTAGCGGGAATGCGTTTATATCAGGCAGTTCAAAGTGTACAGAGTACGGAAAAGATTATAGAGGTTCCGGCCAATATCTGGGGAACTACGAAAAAGGATTTGTATGGCGATATTCTTGTTTTGTATTTGGATCAAAAGCTTACGTGGTCCCAATTACACAGTGGGATGATAGATTGAGTATAGAATGCTTGTCATGGGAATACGCATATCAACTGATAGAAAGGAAATGATAATATGTTTTATGACAAACAACCACATTCTAATCGTGAAGAATATAAGGGTATGTTAAAGATAATGGGGCAGTTATCTAATCTGTTTTCGGAGAGTGATTGTCCATACTTAGCATATAGAGCGCACGAAAATATATTTTGTAAATATTTAGAAGCGGAAAATTTGGCCCGTTCTGATTGTTCTGCAGATGCAAAAAAAGACAGTATTGGTATTGGTCTGAAAACATGGATGGGGAATGATGACCAAAAAGTAGCAGAGTTCGGAAAACTAAAGAAGAATTATTCGGAACTTACGGGCATAGAGCTGGTTAAAAAAATTTCGGAGTATAGGAATGAGCGAATACGCGTAACTAAAAAATTGCATGGTATTCGAGAAATGATATATCATGTTGTAAAGCGCGTTCCTAATATGATGCAGATTTTAGAGTGTGCGTTTGATGATATAGATATTGATGCAATAGAGCTTATCAGTGATAGAGGTAATGACAATAATACATATTTTACGGATGGAAAACATACCTACCATTTCAGTATATCAAAAAATACACTATATATGATATTTAATGATTTACAATTGCTGGATTCTTTTGAAGTAGGCATTATGGATGATCCATATATGTTTTTGCTTTCTTTAACAAAACAAGTTGTTCCTGGAAAAAAATCAGTTGATTATACGATGGGGAATGATACTATTCAACGATATCGTGACAAATATACTGAAAAAGTTATGTCCAAGCCTACATTATGTTTACCACTTTATTCAAGAAGAGGGACTGAGAAAGAAAAATTTGTTGCTGAAAAGAGTGGTCTCAATCAATGGAATGCAGCCGGTCGCGCAAGGGATGTAAATGAGTTATACATACCTTATCAGGCAGTTGACAGACAGCGGAATATATCGTTTTTTCCACCAAGAGATACATCATTTACTTTACATCTGCCGGATGGTACTGAAATATCTGCCAAAGTGTGTCAGGAAGCAGATAAGAATAATCCACGGATAGGTAAGGCAATAATGAGTAATCCTAATAAGGTGCTTGGAAAGTGGCTTTTGCGAGATGTATTTGAATTAGAGGAAGGCACGATTGTCACTTATGAAATGCTGGAATTGTTTGGTGTTGATAGTGTGATTTTTACCAAAAATGGAGAGCTTGATTACTCTGTGGATTTTGCGGAGATAGGAACATACGAAAATTTTTACGGAGAGGAAGGCTGATCTTGGGTTAGTCTTCCTTTTTTTACTTGGAAGATTGCGGCACGCCGCGAAATTTGCTAAAATGATTATAGTTCATTTGAGGAGGAATTGATATGTTAAAGTGTGCATCATTTTTTGCAGGAGTAGGCGGTATAGATATCGGCTTTGAGAAAGCAAAATTGTTTGATGTAGTTTATGCAAATGAAATTGATCCATATCCAGTAAAGACCTACGAGTTAAACAGTAAAATCAAGGTAGATTGTAGGGATATTCATGAAGTGAAATGTGATGAAATCCCAGATTTTGATGTTATGCTTGCAGGATTTCCGTGTCAGGCCTTCAGTGTGGCCGGATATAGAAAAGGTTTTGAAGACGAAAAGGGAAGGGGAACACTTTTTTTTGAGTTGGTACGAATTATTCATGCTAAGAAACCACAAATAGTGTTTCTTGAAAATGTAAAAAATCTGGTAGGGCATGATAACGGAAATACATTTTCTGTAATCATTGATGAGTTGCAAAAAGAAGGCTACTATGTGAAATATGCAGTGTTGAATGCTATGGAGTATGGGAATATTCCGCAGAATAGGGAGAGGATATATATTGTTGCATTTAAAGATATTGAAAAATACAGGAATTTTGAATTTCCTTTACCAGTACCACTTAAAAATAAGTTATCAGATATCATTGATTTTGATAATTTTGTGGATGAAAAATATTATTATACGGAGGGTAAATATAAAGGAGATATTTATGATAAGCTGATAGAGGCAATGGATGATGAAAATGCGATCTACCAATGGAGAAGAAAGTATGTAAGAAAGAATAAGAGTGGGGTAGTGCCAACGCTTACAGCAAATCAAGGAGAGGGCGGTCATAATGTGTGTCTTATCAAGACAAAACATGGTATTAGAAAAATGACTCCTCATGAATGCTTCAATACACAAGGATTTCCTGAAAAATTCAAATTGCCGAGAGATATGAGTGATGCCAGACTATATAAGCAAGCAGGTAATTCAGTGTGCGTGTCAGTGATTGAAAGAATTGCTGAGAAGGTTGCAGAAGCATGTATGATTTCAAAGGAAGCATTAACCTGATCATTCTAAAAGGTATATATTGCCTTTTATTATTGTTTTACTAAAATCCATAAATATCAAAAAATGTGAGATCCGCTTTAGTTGTTTGGTTTTTAACAACTAAAGTGGATTTTTTAATTTATGCAGAAGGTACAGACCCGGCTACCATAAGTACAAGTTAATTTAACTTCTAATTTTTGTGAAGTTTTTGTTTTTGGTGCAATAAAATACTAAAAAGTTAAAAGAAGTGCATATAGTACAAAAACAGGTAAATATAATAAATAGAAAATTTTAACAAAAATACATATCATAAATGTAAAAATAGTGGTTAGAATGAATAACTAAAGAATAAGAAGGAGGATATCATGAAAAGGTGCAACAGAATCTTAAGTTTGATTTTGGCAGCAGCCATGTTTTCTTCTACACCCATGTCTTATGCGGCAGAGCTTCAGGGAGAGTCGCAGAAGCTTCAGGTGGACGAAGAAATCTTACAAATTTCAGGGAACACCGTAGAGGAGATTACGGTATCACAGAATGAGGAAGCGGAGGTAACAGCGCCTGAAACCATAGCGACTGAGGTCGAAACAGATGAGGTAACAGTATCTGAAAATAGAGAGACTGAGGACGTAAGGGAGGAAACCATAGCACCTGATACCATGTTGCCTCAGGCAGAAGGTATGGACACAGAGGAGGGTAGTGGTGAAACAGGTCTGCAGCCCAAATATCCTCAAAGAGGAAACAGTCTGACACCTCTTAGTAATCTGGCGGAAGGAGTTCCTATTTATTTTGATGACGGAAGCTTTGTAAATACCTTGGAAGGAAAAAGTGAAGCCAGCGGAGGAAAGGCAGCAGCCATTACTGATGCCTGGCAGGTAGTAAATGGCGATAAATATGATGATTCCCTTCTGAATGCAAAATCTAACTCCAGTATCTGGATGGGGGATACACAGTATATTACCTTTGACCTGGGAGCCAGCTATCATCTGGAGGTTATTAATATTAAAAGAGCCTTTGGAAAGGTTTTCCCTAATACAGCTATTGTATTATCGGACAATAAAGAATTTTCTTCCGGTAAGGTTATCTATTATCAGACCGGCATGGAAGAAGAGTTAAGGGCAGCAGGCTTTGAAATTACAGCCACTGCTTCTGAGGCTTCCTATGATGAAACCTATGGAGGAGACTGGTTTTACATGGAGGGAGACGGCTTTACCGCTACGGCTCCCAAGACAACAAAGCAGGCGCGGTATGTAAGAATTTATTCCGATGATCCTACAGGTTTTACTAATAAAGAGGATGAAACAGCCCGAAAAGAAAATGGCTATGTGGAAGTACAGATCTGGGGATATGACAATCCGGAGAGAATGAAAGAGGAAAGAGAGTATGAAAAGTTTACTGCTGAGAACCCTCTGATCATCAATCCTCTTTATTCCAGTTCAAGACCTTATGCCGGTATGGAAGTCAGAAACGGTGAGGATTTAAATAAAGATCTTCCCTTATATGTTATCGGAGAAGAGGGACCTCCTGAATTTAAGCATGGAGAAACCATTGAAGGACGCTGGAATGCAATTCCCCGGGACTTGAGAGAGCATAGTGTAATTCTTCTTCATACAGATAATCTGGGTATGAGAGGAGGTACCCAGTGGGAACGTTCTCATGTGAATATACATAAACGACAGCAGTTATACCAAGATTTTAATGAAAGAGGTTTAGAAGAAGCATATAAGAAAAATGTGCCTATTATGCTGATTGCGGTAACTGCTTCTGCCGTTCCTTTGGAAACGTTAAATGATAATGGTACCGTAATTAGCGGTACAAGCTATAATGCCTGTGCAGCGGCTGACTATGGCTGGATGGACTTAATGTATCGTGTATACCCTAACTTTAAGGGAACCTTTAATCCGGAAAACCACTGGTCAGCAAACTTTGGAGCAGTGGCAGCAGCCAGCGGAATGGCTTTGGAGATGGCAGCCCTTCATAATGGTTATTTTATCTGGTCAGAGTCGGTAGATACACTGGAGAATTCCGGAGTAAAGAACAATCAAAGATGGACAAATGCTTTCCAGGAACATGGAAAAGAACATTTATACATGGTTTATAAATCTACCGGAGCAGTAGGAGGAGGAAAAGAATATCCGACTGCCAGCTACATGCAGGGGATGTGGCTTGGGGATTATGCAGCCGGCTGGGGTGGTCTGATTGATACCTGGAGCTGGTCCAATGTAAACCAGGGAGATTATGGTAATACTGTAGCAGCCGGCGGTAATATGTGGTGGAACGGAGTGGCAGCTTATCCGGAAGCCATGATGGGAGCACAGCTTATCAGCCTTTATCTGGAAGGAGCAGCGGTATATACCTTTGAACATCCGGCAGTAACTAACGGAGTAAATAATGAAAATACTCCCATGTTTGATTATGTAATTAAAAAATGCTTTGAATATTTTCTGAAAAACCCGGGGCCTTCCAAAAAAGATATTTTAGAGAAGACCAAGTTTATTGCTTATGGAAATATCTATGCAAATCCCCAGGTGTTTCAGGATCTGGTAGGTAATACTACACGTAACTATTTCCTTTACGGTACAGGAAGATATGGTATTATCCCTGCCATTACCAATTTTAAATCAAAAGCTCAGGTAGCAGCAGATTTGAATGCCTACTGTTCAGAAAATGGAATTACAGCCCCTGCTTTACTTGATGTAAATGACCCTAATATTACAACAAATGCAAAGCAGACACTTTTCAATTCTGCTTATGAAAAAGTATATGCAGGAGATGCTTTTGCCCATATCTGGAAGGATTTATGGTGGGTATATAATAATGAATACGATCCCAATGATGTGGAAAAAACACAGACAGCCATCCTGCCTTTAACAGAACAAAAGGGAGAGGAAACAAATGATACGCCCAGATTAAAGGCTACCTTGAAGGCACATTCCTATTTTGTTGCAGACACTAAGGTAGAGGATGAGAGTATCTCTCTTCATTTAAATAATTATAGAACTAATAAAACAGGTCTTTTCAATAAGGGACAAACCTGGAGAGATAAGGGGTGGACAGGAGAAGGCTATGAATTATATGACTTAATATCCTGGAGACCCAATAGAAATGATCTTGCGGAAGCCTCCCTGGATGATCAGGAGAGCACAGCTGCAGAAAATCCCAGTAAACAGAATAATACTTATAATTATACAGCAGGGGCAGCCAATCTATGGAGTGCCGGTCTGTGGGATTTTTGTGAAGCCTATATAGATAATCCTCTGGATGGAGAAATGCGTACTACTGTATTTGAAATAACTCAGTTACTGGAAGAACCGGTGGTAACCATTACTGATGCCCAGGAGTGGTCAGCAGAGAGTAAAAATTCTCCCCAGATTAAGGGAGAGGGGCATGCACAGGCCCAGGATTCAGGTCAGGATAGTATTCAGGTAGAATTTGCTGATGGAAAAGCAACCATTACCGTAGAATCCAACGGCTGGGTAGATCTTACTATCAGTAATTTAAAGTTTGCAGTAAATGAAAATGCCGTAGATGTGACAGAAGAGGAAACAGAGGCAGAAGTCCAGCAGGGAACAGCCACCAATCTGGCACGGGAAGGAAGTATTGAAATTTCCTCCAATGGTTCTCCCGGTGACAGACCAACCGGGAAGATTATTGATGGTGTTACCAATGACAGTGGAACAGGGTATGTGGAAACAACCAATAATGGGAAAGGTGACTGGGTAGAAATTGATCTCCTTGGTTTACATGAAATAGACAGTGTGCAAATGTGGAGATATTACAATGGTAGCGGAAGTGGCGGAAATGCACGTTCCTATAAGGATACCATCGTATTACTGTCCCCGACAGCAGACTTTAACCCTGCCACTACTTTAGTATTATGGAATGCCTACGATAATGCCGCACAGGTAGACTGGTATACGAACGAAGGTGATCATACAGGTTTTATGGCGGCTCTTCAGGCTCTTAGAACAAAGCAGTGGGAGACACCACAGGAAGGAAGCAATGAGCAACTATATCCTTCCTATGATCATGATCTACCGGAATCCTCCAAGGTTTCTACCTTAGACAGTGAAGGACATGATTATTGGGAACATTCCGATGGTTTTAAATTTAATGTAAGTGATGCCAGAATTATGCTGGATGGCTACCGGGTAACCACAGGTGCCGGAGAAGAATTTGATATTGATAATACGGACCAAGGCTTCCGGGATGGTGCCAAGTCTCGATTTACCGCCCGTTATGTAAGAGTATACAGTAACGGAAGAAGTGAACAGGCTAATACAGCCAGCCAGACCCATTTTGTGGAAATTATGGTAAATGGTGTGAAGGGAAAAGAGGTACCAATCGAGATTGTGGACACACAAAAGCCGGAAGGCCCTTTCAACCTGAGATTGGAGGAAGCAAAAGGCACCACAGCTTCCTTAAGATTTGATGGAGCCATTGACAATATCAGTAGAAAATTAACTTATGATGTAACGGTAACAGAAAAGGAAAATACAGAAAACAAAATCCTGGAACAGGTAGGAGGTACAGCATTAACATATCAGCTGACAGGCTTGGAAAAGGGAAAAATCTATGCGGTATCCGTAATTGCAAAGGATGAAAAAGGAAATGCTAATACCGTAACAGCGGAATTAAAATTTGAACCTACAGAAAATCCAACTGAGCCTACGGATCCAACAGACCCAACAGATCCCACGGATCCCACGAATCCAACAGATCCCACGGAGCCGGTAAAAATTCCTGAGGGATTGTGGATTAGCGGTATCAGAGGAGACCTTACTTATACCGGAGGGAAAATTACCCAGGAAATAGCAGTCTATGATGGTGCCACTAAGCTGACGGAAAAAGTAGATTATACCTTAACCTATAAAAATAATACCAATGCTCAGGAATGGAGCAGAGAAGGTGATGGTATTTATGTGGAAGGTTTAGAGGCGGTACAGGATCAGGTTACTGTTTTGAGTGCTGATGGTACAGTCATAGCCTCAGCAGAAGAAATTAAAGAAATTACCCAAGAACAGGTGGATGAAGACCTGCCTGACAACCTGAAAAAATCTCCTCAGGTAATCATTAAAATGAAAGGGAATTACAAAGGCAGCTATACTATCTGTTTTGAAATTCAAAAGCAGGATATTAACAAGGCACTGGCAGACGATCTTGCCGTAACTTATAACGGAAAGAACCAGACACCGGCTCCGGCAGTCACTTTAAATGGGAAAAAACTGACTTTGAATAAGGATTATGAGATTCCTGAGTACCTGGCTGATAAGGCTTCTAAGAGTAACTTTAAGGGAACTTCTGATCAGGATACAGACTACCCTCTTACCTTGAAGGGAATGGGCAATTATAACGGAGAAAAACCCATTAAACTTACCATTGGAGCAAAAAATGAAAGTATCCAAAAGATTTCCATGAGCAAGGTAAAGGTAAGTGGTGTAAAAGCTCTTACCTGGGTGGAAGAAATTGCCAAAAACGGGGGAATGAAACAGCAGGCTCTATCAGTAACCAACGGAAAAGATCTACTGGTGGATGAAACAACAAATGCTGAAAAAGGAGAATTTACAGTTGTTTATCAAAATAATGATAAGGTAGGTACAGCAACTATTCTGCTTACCGGTAACGGACAGGATAAGGATGGAGATAAGCTGGCCTATATCGGTACTAAACGAATTACCTTTAAGATTAATGGAAATTCCATGAGTAAGGTAAAGGTGGAAAATCTGGATGCCGCAGGTTATTTCTTTACCGGTGATGAGATCTGTCCCCTGGATTCTTCTGTGGATAGTGATGTCAAGGTAACCTTCAATGGAATTCCAATGGAAAGGGGTACCTTCAAGATAGACTATGAGAAGAATATTTCCAAAGGAACAGGAACCATTATTCTTACAGGAATGGAGACAGAAGGCTTTAGCGGAGTAAAGAAGCAGACCTTTAAGATTGCGGCTGCTACCATCGATGATGATACCAATGAGGCTTCCAAAAAGTTTACATTGGAAATTACAGATTCTGCAAGGGAAGCCGGAGAATCCGAGAAAGAGATTGCCATGCCCTTTACCAAGGGTGGTGTTAAGCCTACTGTTACAGTAACCAATCCTCAGGGAGATGTAATGACTGAAGGAGTGGATTATACCGTAAGCTATAAAAACAACAAAAATCTTGGAAGCTTTACAGCAGGAAAAGCTGCCCCTGCCATAGTAGTAAAAGGAAAAGGAAATTATCAGGGAACGGAGGAAGTGTACTTTACTATCATTCCTAAGGATGTAAGCCTTGCAGAAAATGCAGATGATATTTCTGTAATTCTTACTGATAAGGTAGAAAACTTTAAGAAAAACGGCTGGAAATCCTCTGTAAAGGTATTGGATCAGGATGGCAAGACCTTATCTGCCAAAGAGGCCGATAGCAAGAAGGCTGTTTATACCATAGAAAGCCTTCCAGCCAATACAGCGGACATCAAAAACTTAGAAGAGCTGGAAGGATTAAGAGACAATAAAATAAATCTTGCAAGTGAAGCTCATGATGTAGATCTTCCTGCCGGAACGGTGGTGAAGGTAACCGTAAAGCTGTTAGCCCCAAACTATGTAGGAGAGGTTAGCGGGACTTACAAAATCCTGAAGGCAGGCTATGACATCAGCAAGGCTAAGCTGGTACTGAAGGCTCAGGAGTATACAGGCAAACCTGTGATGATTGATGAAGATAGTGACTTTTCTACCATAACCTTACAGGTAGAAAAGGGAAAAGAACCTGTTATCCTGACGATAGAGGGAGATAATCCAAGCCTG